>CABMOR010000115.1 GCA_902388225.1 uncultured Oscillospiraceae bacterium
ATTCAATAATAGCATCCGTCACAATCAACCATTTCCCGGTTGTTGTTTTTAATAGCATTAGCTGTGCTTTTTCGGAAAGGTTTCAAAATTGAGATATTATTTTTTAAAATTTCTCTTGACAGACGCATTGCTTTATGATATTATCAGTTTATCGTAGTAAAGTGATAAAAATTTTTATGAAATGAGGAAAAACCTATGAAAAAAATTATTGCTGTTTTACTTGCTGTTTTGATGATGTTTGCGTGTTTTGCCGGTTGCGGTGCCTCCGTACAGAGCGACCTTTCCTATGTTCAGGAAAAAGGCAAGCTTGTTGTTGGTATAACCGATTTTGCGCCTATGGATTACCAGGACGGCTCGGGAGAATGGGTTGGTTTTGACGCCGACATGGCAAGAGCTTTTGCCGATAGCCTGGGTGTTGAGGTTGAGTTCACAGAAATCGAATGGGACAACAAGGCCATGGAGCTTGACGGAAAGTCTATAGACTGTGTCTGGAACGGCATGACCCTGACCGATGAGGTTCTTTCGGCCATGAGTTGCTCCAAGGCATATTGCAACAACGCTCAGGTGGTTATTGTTAAGGCTGCCGATGCACCTAATTATCAGGTTGCCGATGATTGCAAAGATCTTAAATTTGCCGTTGAAAGCGGTTCGGCCGGACAGGATGCTGCCGAGGCAAACAATTTTGAGTTTACCGAAGTTAAGGATCAGGCCACCGCTCTTATGGAGGTTAAGGCCGGAACCTGTGATGCCGCTATTATAGATTCTCTCATGGCCGCCGCCATGGTAGGCGAGGGCACCGGCTATGCCGACCTGACCTACACCGCAAAGCTTACCAGCGAGGAATACGGCGTAGGTTTCCGCAAGGAATCCGATCTCACCGAGAAACTCAATGACTTCTTCAATACCAGCTATGCCGAAGGCAAAACCCAGCAGATTGCAGAAAAATACGGAGTTCAGGCCGCTATTATCGAGCAGAAGTAGTTTTCTTAAACATAGTTTTTCGTGCAGAGGGCGGGAGACCGTCCTCTGTTAGCCTTATATAAAAGGATGTTTTTATGCAAACCATAATCCAACAGTTTCCCACCGTCTTTTGGGCGCTTAATCAAGGATTTCTTCAGACCCTCAAGCTTTTTGCAGTCACCCTGCTGGGAGCTATACCCCTCGGGCTGATAATTTCCTTCGGCTCCATGTCTAAAATAAAGCCTTTGAGCGGACTGGTCAAAATAATAGTATGGGTTATTCGAGGAACCCCTCTTATGATTCAGCTTCTCATAATTTATTACATGCCGGGAATGATCGGTAATAATATATGGGGAGGCGGTGAGGAGGGCCGTTTTGTTGCGGCATCAGTCGCCTTTATTATTAACTATGCTTGCTATTTCTCAGAGATATACCGCGGGGGAATTCAGGGGGTGCCGAAGGGGCAGCAGGAAGCCGGAATGGTGCTTGGCATGACAAAGAGTCAGATATTTTTCAAGGTTACCCTTCTTCAGATGATAAAGCGCATTGTACCTCCCATGGCCAACGAAATAATCACCCTTGTTAAGGACACCTCTCTCGCCCGAATCATCGCCCTGCAGGAGGTTATTTGGGCAGGTCAGGCCTTTATGAAGGGCTCAAACGGTATTTCCGGACAGATATGGCCCCTTTTCTTTACGGGAATATACTACCTGATTTTCAGCGGAGCGCTAACCGTGCTCTTCGGAAAAGTGGAAAAGAAGCTTAACTATTTCGGAAACTGAGGTGGATGATATATGCCGATACTTGAAGTTAAAAACATGAGAAAAGCCTTTGGCAAAACCGAGGTTTTGAAGGATGTGAGCTTCGACCTTGAAAAAGGGCAGGTGCTTTCGATAATCGGATCGTCGGGCAGCGGAAAAACCACCCTGCTTCGGTGTCTGAATTTTCTCGAAAAGGCCGACAGCGGTCTGGTTTTTCTTGACGACAGGCTTTTTGCCGATTTTACCGGTCAAAGAAAATATTCCGAAAGCGAAATAAGAGCTATGCGCCTTAATTTCGGGTTGGTTTTCCAGCAGTTCAATCTTTTTCCCCAGTACAGCGTGCTTAAAAATGTCACCCTTGCGGTTGAACTTCTCAAAAAGGAAGAGATGAAGCTCAGAGGCAAGGCGGCGGTCAGGGAAGAAATTGACAAAAAGGCCAAGGATATTCTCGACAAGGTAGGGCTTTCGGAAAAGCTGGGAAATTATCCAAGTGAGCTTTCAGGCGGACAGCAGCAGCGTGTTGCCATTGCAAGAGCCCTTGCCCTTGAACCTGAAATTCTTTTCTTTGATGAACCGACGTCTGCTCTTGATCCCGAGCTGACCGGTGAAATTCTCAAGGTTATTAAATCTCTTGCCGAACAAAAGCGAACCATGGTTATTGTCACACACGAAATGAGTTTTGCTTCTGAGATTTCCGACAAGGTCATATTTATGGATGACGGATATATCGTCGAGGAAGGCAGTCCCGAGGAAATATTTGAACACCCCAAAAACCAAAGGCTCAAAGAATTTCTCAACAAGATATACGACTAAAATAAGAAAGGCGGCGGCAGATGTGCAGAATGCGGAAATGAAAATTTCGGCAGCCATCCTCGCCGCCGTTTTGTGTTTTAGCTGCCTTGTGACGGTAAAGTATAGAAAAGAGAGTTCAAAAGTCGCCGGGGGCGAAGGGGCATGTGATTCTTTGCCCGAGTTTTCAGCCGAAACGGTCAGCGAATCGGGGAATTATGAAATTCCCGAGTTTTTATCCGAACTGACCCAAACCGATGACGGGTTGGGTGAGGCTGTTCAGAGTACGCCTTTATATTCCTCTGATAATTCAGCACCGCCGGTGCCTGTTACCCAGCCGACCGAAGGTAAAAAACGCCTGGTGGACTATACTCTTACCTCCACATATGAAACCGTTGATCGCCAAATTTCTGACCTTTGCTCGGCCTATCCCGACCTTATAAAGCGGGAGAGTATAGGAAAATCGGTCAGGGGACGGGATATTTACCTCCTGACGCTCGGAAGGGGGGAAAAGAAAATCTGCGTTGTGGGAGCCATGCACGCAAGGGAACATATCACAACCTCTTATCTGATGAGGTGCATAGAGGACTATGCCGCCGGATACTATTCCCAAAGCGGTTGGCTTGACGGATATAATGTCAGAAATCTTCTTGACAAATACACCCTTTATATTGTCCCAAACTGCAATCCCGACGGCACCGAGATAGTGCTTTCGGGCGAGAGCCCCGCAACCCAGGTCATAACCACCTCCAAAGGAGCCTATAAGGCAAATGCCAACGGGGTCAATCTAAACCGAAATTTCCCCTTTGGATTCGGCACCTATGAAAAAATGAGCACCCTTCCTCATGAATCGAACTTCCCGGGTCAATTTGCCGCTTCCGAGCCCGAAACTCAGGCTCTTATAAGCCTTTGCGAGGAAAATTCCTTTGAGCTTGTACTGTCTTTTCACATTCAGGGTGAATGCGTCTATTGGTCGGACGCCATAAATGTGAATACGGCAAATTCGGAGCTTCTGGCCGACAGAATTTCAAAGGCTTACGGTTTTTATAAGTGTCCCACATCTACCGAACTTTCGCTTTTCGGGGGAGGCTTTGAAAACTGGTTCAGATATACCTTTTCAAGGCCGGGATTTTGCATCGAGCTCATGCCTCTTGAATATGAAGTGCATCCCCTTTCTGATTATGATAATATCAACATGGAAGATTCCTTAAGATATTCCCACACAAGGAGTATCATGCTCTCGGCAATTTCATAAAAGCAGATTTCTTCGTCAAAGACTTTTGCACAGTCTCTTTGAGAAATCTGCTTTTTTATATTATTTATTGATTTATTGATATTTTTTTGGTATAATAAAATGTGATTAAATGGGAATTGTATTTCTATATAAAAAGGAGCGATTTGAGGCCATGCTTAAAGTAATAGGTATTGTTTTGCTTTGTCTTTTGGCCCTTATCGCCTTGATTCTTGCCCTTCCGGTGGTTATTGAACTGAAAAAATCCCAAAATATCGGCTTTAAAATTTCTGCGCGGGTATTTTGTTTTGAAAAGAATCTGACTCCGGCTTTAGAAAAAAAGGCCATGAAAAAAGAGGACGGCAAGACCGGGGAACAAAAAAAACAAAAGAAAAACCGTCAAAAAAAGCAAAAGAAAAACAATCAGGGGCAAAAGCTTTCTCCAACCGAAATAATAAGTCTGTCCTTTCTTGCGGTCAGAGAGCTTTTTCGGCTGTTCGGCAGATGCCATGTAAAGAAACTTCACATCGAATATGTCGCCGCCGGCGATGACCCGGCAGAGACCGCCATGACCTACGGCGGGGTGAGCGCGGCGCTTTATCCCTTTTTGGCTTTTATAAACGCAAAAATGAAGGTGAAAAAATCCGCCGAGAAAATAAACATAGCCTGCGATTTCGAAAAACAGCAGGCTAAATTCGATTTTGATATTGCCCTGCAGCTCCGTCCTTTTTGGGCGGCAGTAGCGTTTGTTCGTCTTGCGGCGGCATTTATTAAAAGAAAAAGGAGTGCTTAAAAATGGCCGAGCAACATTCAAAAAAGAGCTTTTCTGGAAGAACTCCCAGCTCTGAAAACCTTACCCGCCTAATTGAAGCTACAACCGAAAGGATAAAGGAGCTTGCTTTGTCAAGCCCTGTGACC
>CABMOR010000116.1 GCA_902388225.1 uncultured Oscillospiraceae bacterium
TTCTTCCGTCATAAAGATCGGTCTTGCCGTCCTCGGCAAGTCCCGCCTGCTTTAAGGCCTCACGGATGTCCTCCTCGTGGGCTCCGTCGAAAACGGGGGTGCAAACCTTCCAGCCCAGCGCCCTTGCTGCATAGCCCAGGTGCACCTCAAGCACCTGTCCGATGTTCATTCGGGAGGGAACGCCCAGGGGGTTGAGCACGATGTCAAGGGGGGTGCCGTCGGGCAGGAAGGGCATATCCTCAACCGGGAGGATTCTCGAAACAACGCCCTTGTTTCCGTGGCGTCCGGCCATTTTGTCTCCCACGGAAATCTTTCTCTTCTGGGCAATATAGCAGCGAACAACCATGTTTACTCCGGGATTGAGCTCGGAGGAGTTGTGACGGTCAAAAACCTTGACGTCCACAATGGTGCCGTATTCGCCGTGGGGCACACGCAGGGATGTGTCTCTGACCTCCCTTGCCTTTTCACCGAAAATGGCTCTCAGAAGCCTCTCCTCGGCGGTCATTTCGGTCTCGCCCTTGGGGGTGACCTTACCCACCAGAATGTCGCCGGCACGAACCTCGGCTCCGATGCGGATAATTCCCCGCTCGTCAAGGTCCTTAAGGGCGTCCTCGCCCACATTGGGAATGTCTCGGGTGATTTCCTCGGCACCAAGCTTAGTATCTCTGGCCTCCAGCTCGTATTCCTCAATGTGAATGGAGGTAAATACGTCGTCCCTGACCACCTTTTCGTTTATGAGCACGGCGTCCTCATAGTTATAGCCTTCCCATGTCATAAAGCCGATAAGGGCGTTTTTGCCCAAAGAGACCTCGCCGTTGCTGGTGGCGGGGCCGTCGGCGATAACGTCATGGGGCTCGACATGCTGACCCTCACAAACCACCGGGCGCTGATTTATGCAGGTGCCCTGGTTTGAACGGAGGAACTTGATTATTTCATACCTGTCTACCTCTCCCGATTCGGTGGTGACCTCGACGCTTTCGGCGTCGACCTTGGTGACGGTACCTGCACGCTCGCAAAGCACGCAAACGCCCGAATCCACCGCCGCCTTATACTCCATGCCGGTTCCCACAATGGGGGAATCGGTCTTTAAAAGCGGAACTGCCTGACGCTGCATGTTGGCGCCCATGAGGGCACGGTTGGCGTCGTCGTTTTCAAGGAAGGGAATCATGGATGTGGCCACCGAAATAACCATCTTGGGCGAAACATCCATGAAGTCGGCCATCTCACGCTCGACCTCGATGAATTCGTCTCTCCGGCGGGCCGAAACCTTTGCACGGGCAAAACGACCCTGCTCATCCAGGGATTCGTTGGCCTGAGCCACAACATAGTCGTCCTCCTCGTCGGCCGTCATATACACAACCTCGTCCAGCACCACGCCGGTTTCCTTGTCCACCCGGCGGTAGGGAGCCTCGATAAAGCCGTATTCGTTTATTCTTGCAAAGGTTGCAAGATAGGAGATAAGTCCGATGTTGGGTCCTTCGGGGGTCTCGATAGGACACATGCGTCCGTAATGGGTATAGTGAACGTCACGCACCTCGAATCCGGCACGGTCACGGGAAAGTCCTCCGGGACCGAGAGCCGACAGACGGCGCTTGTGGGTCAGCTCGGCAAGGGGGTTGGTCTGATCCATGAACTGGGAAAGAGGGGAGGAACCGAAAAATTCACGGATGGCGGCGACCACCGGGCGGATGTTGATGAGGCTTATGGGGGTAACCGCCTCGGCGTCCTGAGCCTGAACTCCCATTTTTTCACGAACCACACGCTCCATGCGGGTTATGCCGATGCGGAACTGGTTCTGAAGCAGCTCGCCCACCGAGCGGATTCGGCGGTTGCCCAGATGGTCTATGTCGTCAACCTCTCCGATGTCATAGTTGAGCCCCAGAATATAGCTGACGGTGGCAAAAATGTCGTCAAGGGTAATGTGCTTGGGAATGAGCTTATCCCTGTTAAGGCGCAGAGCCGCCTTTATGTCCTCCTCGGAATCGTTTTGCTCGAGGATTTTCATAAGCTCGTCAAAGCATACACGCTCGTTAATGCCGCATTCGGCCTCGGCGTCAAAATTCACAAAGTTTTTGATGTCAACCGTGTGGTTGGAGAGAATTTTGTGCTCGCTCTCCCCTTCCTCGGTCTCGACCTTAACATAGGCCTCCTTGACTCCCTTGCTGTCAAACAGCTCGGCAAGGGGGCGGGTGACCGTAACTCCGGCGTCGGCCAGCAGCTCTCCGGTCAGGGGGTCGGCCACCGGGCGGGTAAGGGTTCTTCCCAGCACCCTGCCGACAATGGACAGCTTTTTATTGTACTTGAATCGCCCCACCCTCGACAGGTCGTATCTCTGGGGGTCGAAGAAAAGATTATTTATATGAGTGGTTGCGCCGTCGACCGTAAAGGGCTCGCCGGGACGGAGCTTTTTGTAAACCTCAAGAAGAGCCTCTTCGCTGTTTTTGCTGACGTCCTTTTCGATGGTGGCAAGAAGACGCTCGCTCTCCCCGAAGTACTCCTTGATTTCCTCGTCCTTTCCGATGCCAAGGGCTCGGATAAAGGTGGTCAGAGGGAGCTTGCGGTTTTTGTCTATGCGGACATAGATAATTTCGTTCTGGTCGGTTTCATACTCAAGCCAGGCGCCTCGGATGGGGATGACGGTGGCGCTGAAAAGCTTGCGGCCGGATTTGTCCACCGCAACATCAAAATATGCCCCGGGAGAACGGACAAGCTGGGAGACGATGACACGCTCGGCTCCGTTGATAACAAAGGTGCCCGAGGGGGTCATGAGGGGGAAATCGCCCATAAAAACTTCGCTTTCCTTGATTTCGCCGGTCTCTTTGTTGAGCAGGCGGGCGGTCACACGCAGGGGGGCCGCGTATGTTGCGTCACGCTCCTTACACTCGAGAATGGAGTATTTGGGCTGCTCGTCAAAGCGGTAGCCAAGGAAGGTCAGCTCGAGATTGTTGCTGTAATCCCGAATGGGCTGCATCTCGTCAAAAACCTCTTTAAGACCCTGCTCCACAAACCATTTGTAGGAGCTTTTCTGAACCTCGATAAGGTTTGGCATTTCAAGAACCTCGCCTATCTTTGAAAAACTGTAACGTTCGTTGGTTCCGAGTCTTACCTTCTTAACATTTACCATCGAATTTACCACTCCGTTTTTAAGGATTTTTTAAAACATCCGTCAGCCGCACCTTTTCCCCCGAGGTTTCCCGAAAACCCACCTCTCGGCGGCGGGACGCCCGGCACGACATCCTCTTTCCCCGGGTAAAGGTGCAAACTGACCTATATTAGTACAAATTAGCATTTTAACTCAAGTGGGGTCAAATGTCAAGATATTTTTAAAAAATTGTTTACAAAAGCCTTAAGTCCGCAAAAACGGGGATTTGAGACGGTAAAAAGAAACACACGGAGCAGTGTACTGTTTTTGCGAAGAGGGCGGCCGATGTTTTTGTCAAAGACCTTGCTGAGATTTTTCCCGGGGTCTTTTTGAAAGCTTTGCCCAAAGCCTAACCGATGATTTTTCCCATGGTCTCAAATGACTTTACTTTTTTCTCATTTTCCGCTTCCTATTTTTCCAGGATTTTCAGCACATCGGCAAAGTCATAGCTTTTTTGCCTGCCGGGAGGGTCAAAATTCAGGCTGTCCTCAAACCTGCGCTCGGAAAGGTAGTTTGCCGCCGAGGGAACGAACCGTCCGTCGCTCTTTTGCCAGCCTTCGGTTTTTCTTCGGTCTCTCACGCTTATGATTATCTGTTCAAGCAGCCTGTCGTCAGGGCTGAGCGCCTCGAAGGCCTGCATCGCCCTTACCTTATTCTCTTTTTTGGGATACTCGCTCCAAAACCTTTCAAACCTCTCATTGACCGCCGGAATTTTTTTCGGCGGTTGGGGTTTGTTTTCATGCTCATTTTCATTCTCATTTTCATTCTCATATACATCTTCATTTACATTCACAGTTACATTATCGGGTTTTTTTGGTTTGTCCGAAAAGCATTTGCTTATTTTGCTTTGCTCTTTTTCCTGCTTATCCTGCTTGTCCTGCTTTTTGGGACGGCCGCCCATGGCTCCGCAGCGGGCTCTTTGTTCCGAAACGGCTTGGTATTTTTCTCTGTCCCGCTCCATTTGGCTTTTCATAAAGGAAAAGCACATGGCGGTCACCTCGTCAAGACTTTCCGAAAGGTCCTCTCCCCTTGCCCCGAAGGCCACAATGGCCGAAAACAGCTCCCCCTTTTGGACAACCGAAAGACGCTCACAGTTTTGCTCCCAGTCACAGTAGAATACAAAGGATTTTTTGTTTTGCATAAACAGCACCTCCTATAAGGGGGCGCGAAAACAAAAAAAGTTGCATCTTTTGATGCAACTCAAAGGAAAATTTTCAAAAAATTTTTCAGGGGAAAATCAGAGCGTATACCGCCCCAAAGACAAGAGCAGGCAGAAGATTTCCCACCTTTATCTTCTTTCCCAGCACAAGATTTACCCCCACGCAGAAAATCAGAGCAGAGCCCACAAAGGAAAGGGCGTCGATAACCGAGCTGCTCATAAAGGAGCCGAAAAAGGCGGCAAGGGCGGTTATCAGCTCCTGATAGACA
>CABMOR010000117.1 GCA_902388225.1 uncultured Oscillospiraceae bacterium
TCGAATGAAATTGCAAAATAAATCCCGAAATTTTCCGGCACTTCGTTAAAATGATTGCAAACCTTTCCGGTGACCGTCCCGTCTTGGTTGACGGCAATCTCGGCGCCTCCGAAAAGCTTCAGAAGAAGGCTTCTTCCCCCTTCGGCATATTCATAATGAACCTTGACCGCCGCACTGCGCTGTGCGGGAGCAAGAGATACCTCGGCCCGCTGAATCTGGAAATTCACCTTAAGCTCGTGAGGGTTCATGACGGTCTTTTCCGGAACAAAGGAGCTGGGACTGCATATGCCGGATTTTGAGCCTTCGCTTCGGGGCATAAAGGTCAGAAAACCGTAGTCCCCCAACCAGCGGTTTGAGCAGTGGGTCAGCCGTATACCGGTGGTAATTCTGTCGTCGGCATTGAAAATTTCCAGAGGATTATGTCCCCTCGTTTCCACCAAAAAGTTGTTCATGCCAAAAGGCAATGAGGTCATGGGCAGGGTGTTGCCGTTTGAAAAACGGGGGGAGGTGTCGGTTCCCATGCGGACATTTACATAATCGAGATATTTCATAATAACTTCCTTACTCAAAAATCAGTTCAGGACGGCCGCAGGGCAAACACCTTACAGCCGTCCCGTAATATTTATTTATTTGCCGAGGTAAAGGGTGACAATCTTTTTGGGCCCGACCTTGAAAACATGGCTGTTAAAGCCAATAAATTCACGGGGGATTTCGGTCATGTCGGTCTTGAAAATCTTGCCGTCAAATTTAACCGAAGCCTCGGTTTCCTTGTCCGACAGGTTGACAAAACGAACCGCAAGTCCGCTTGAATCCTCACTGCGCTTAAAGGCCGTAACCTGAATCCCCTCTCCCGCCACCTCAAGGGCCGGAGCGTTTGAAGGAATGGATGCCTTGGGATAGGCGTCGGGAAGATAGAAAAATTCGTGAAGCTCGCTGTCCTGAACACAGGGGCGTCCTCCCTCAAACTTTCTGGTGTCGCAGGAGGTGTGGCAAACGCTGACCGGGGCGCGGAAACGCTGGACAAGGTCGGGGATTCCCGCCGAAAATATATCTCCCTCAAAGGGGCAGAGTGCAAGCTCACCCTCAATAAGTCTCAGGCACTGGTTTCCGGGAACTCTCCAGGTCTCGGTGACGCTTTCGGAAATGAGTCCGGTGGCACGGAGAATGGAAAAGGCCAGCTTGCTCCCGTCCATATGCTCATATTCATGAGCACCGTTTGTAAATACGGCAAAGCCCTTTCCGTTTTCGTTTATGCTTGCAAAGGAGGTGTTGGGCAGAACCTTGCTGTATGTTTCGATGTAGTGCGCCTCTTCGCCGTGGGTAACAACATCATAGGGAATATCGGCGGTGGAAACATCGCTTGAAGCGTCGGTGGATACAAGTACCCTTGTGCGATGGCTCTTTGACTTGTTGTCGATGGCGTATTTAACACCCACAAATTTTTCGTCCTTGCGGAGGATTATCTCAAGGCTTGCCTTGGAAACCACCTTTTCATCGGTGCGTTTTTCGGCCTTTTGGTCATAGTCGGCAGGGAGAAGAAGGTCATAATTAACCTTTATGCGCTTGACATATTCGTTCTTCTCCGGCACCTCCACCGAGACGGCGGTTCCGTCCGACAGTATGGGAGAGTCGTTCTTTCCCTTGACGAAAACATAGGATTCACCCGCGTCGGCAACATCCTCGAACTTAAGCACATCTTCCATAACACGGCCGCTTGCCTTGTCGTGAAGGGTGATTTTTCCCTTTTCCGAAACCTCCACCTTGAAGTATTCGTTTTCAATGGTTGGCTCGTCACAGCACTTGGCAGGGGTTATGCTCATGTCACCGTCGGTTTTCTTGACAAGAAAGCTTTTGAAGGAGAAGGGGGTTATTTTGCCGGTCTTCATGTAGATGTCATATTTGGTTACATCTATGGTTCCGGGAAGATTTATGGGGCTGAAAACGTCAATATGATCATCATATTTTCTCGTAGCGATAAAATCAATTTTGTTGCCCTGCTCGTCGAAAATTTCAAAATTATCTATTTGGTCGTTGCGGATAAAGGTCAGCTCGGCATAGGTGGTGCCGTCAAACTCGGAGGAGAGGGTGTTGGCAACCGTTATGACATAATCGTCAAGAGAGGCCTCCCTCAGCACCTTACTGTGGTTGGCGGCAGAAATCATACCCCGGCGAAGCAGGTCGTTTCCGTATTCAAATATCTCGGAATAACGGTTTTCCATGTGATAGTGAACCTCGTCGCGGCTGCATCCGCAGCTGGAATCGTGGGGATGGTTGCGAAGTAGGTTCTTCCATGTATATATCAGACGGTCATAGGGATAAAATCCTTCCAGTCCGTCCTTTTCCAGCATGGAATAAAGAGGCTCAAGCACATTTTCAAGTAGGGTCTGAGCCTTGACATTAGCCACCTTGAGATAATGACGGGAGGAAAGGGTTCCCTTGAGTATCTCCCAGTCGTGACCGCTTCTCAGCTCGTTTTGGTGAACCGGAAGCTTTATGTCATTTTCTTTTACAAACTTATCAACGGCCTTAACATAATCGTCCATGTTATACTGCATAACGGCCTCGTCCTCGGGAAGTCTTTTCTGGACTTCTTCGAGAATGGGAAGAAGGTCTGCCTGAGGCTCGAGATGGTCGACACCGTTCATAAGAAGCAGGTATGGAGTAAAGGTGAATTCATTGTCGTAGCAGCCGGCAATGCTCTGAAGATATTTATAAGCCCTGTCAATGTCGGCCGAAAAACGCTGGGCGTTGTTGTACCAATGACGCATATGTATGGCCAGGGCCTCGGTTCCGTCGGCACCCTTCCAGATAAACTCGGTGGGGGAAGGCTTGCGCTGAACATTGCCCTCATCATCGCGATAATACTCGCTGAAGCCTCTGCCGAAAACAAAGTTATGAATTCCGAAGTTGTCAAGTATTTGGGGAAGCTGGGAAATGTTGCCGAACTGGTCGGGAGCATAACCGATTCCGCCGCTTGCGCCGAACTCGGTGGTCAGCTTTTTACCCTCAAGGAGATTTCTGACGGTCGACTCTCCGCTCGTGAGATAAAAGTCGTTCTGGAGATACCAGGGGCCGACAATTATGCGGCGATTTTTAATGTGCTGCATAAGAATGGCCTTCTTTTCGGGACGAACGGCCAGATAGTCCTCAAGCACAACCGTCTGTGCGTCCATATGAAAGACATAGTTGGGATATTTTTCGAGAATGATAAGCAGCCGGTCAAACAGGTCGGTCAGACGGTTGCGGAAAAGCTCCAGGGGAGCATACCACTCTCGGTCCCAGTGGGTATGGGAAATAACACAAAAAATTTTCTTCATTTTTAAAAACAACTCCTTACGGAAAACTGTACGGTACGAGGCGTTCCCTCTCGGTGAATATTAACATATCAAAACCTTTAAGTCAACATTTTTCCTAAGGTTTTTCAATATTTCCCGTATATTTTTGATTTACAGAAATTCACCCGATTTTACATGATTGAAATGATAGATTATGCTTTCTTTACTTTTTTGTCAAAACATGATAGAATGTAAGGCATGAAACTTTCAGACGGTATTTTAAGAACAATTTTCCCGAAGCGCTGTGTGGGGTGCAACCGGGTCATACCCTTTAAAAGCGAGCTGTGTCCCGACTGTCTTAAAAAACTTCCGAATTTGGAAATAGACTCAGAAGGGTCCTGCCGCAGGTGCGGTGCGCCCAAAAAGCTTTGCACCTGCAAGGGGCATTCAACCGAATTTGAAGGCACGGTCGCCCCTTTTATATACGGGGGTATAATCAAAAACGCCATAAAAGATATAAAGACCCTTAAAAACGCCCAGCCGGTGGATTTTCTCGCCTCACACATGGCAGAAGCCGTTAAGGAGGCAGGCTTTCCCGCCGCCGATTTTGTTACCTGCGTTCCCATGTCCAAAAAGGAATTCCGGGCACGTGGATACAATCCCGCCGAACTGCTTGCAAAGGCAACAGCCGACCGGCTTGACATTCCCTTTGAGAAAAACGCCATAAGCAAGATTTACGACACCATCCCTCAGCGTGCTCTTCCGAGTTCCCTCAGGAAGGGAAATATTTTCGGGGTTTACGAAGCCGACGAAGATTTGACATTTGCAAAAACGGTTCTTTTGGTGGACGATGTCATGACCACCGGGAATACGGTAAACGAATGTGCCAAAATGTTAAGACTTTCGGGAGCATACCAGGTTTTCTGCGTGGTGGCCGCAAAGACCGTTATAGAAAAAACGGAGGATAAAAAGGATGACTGAAATACTCGCTCCTGCGGGAGGAAAGGAACAGCTTGCCGCCGCCCTTCGCTCGGGAGCCGATGCGGTATATTTCGGGGTCAAAAGCTTTAACGCCCGAAGAAACGCCGAGAATTTTGATTCGGTTTTTAGCCCGGTAAAATACTGTCATGAGCGGGGAGCAAAGGCTTACGTAACGGTCAACACCCTTTTCTCCGACCATGAGACGGACAGGCTGATTGACCTTGCAAGGGAGATTGCGGATTCCGGTGCCGACGGGGTAATCGTTC
>CABMOR010000118.1 GCA_902388225.1 uncultured Oscillospiraceae bacterium
GCGGCACAAAACAAACCCTACCTAAACTGGACGATGACCGCAAAGCAAATTTGTATGACCGTGCGAATCATTTTCGCCGCAACAATGAATTTGACAAGGCGATGGGAATATACGAGCAGATACTGAATGAGGACAGCAAAGACGCCGAAAGCTATTGGTCGCTTGTTCTCTGCCGATACGGTATTGAGTATGTCGAAGACCCTGCAACACACAAACGGATTCCTACCGTTAACCGCGCGCAGTATACCTCGATTTTTGACGACGAGGACTATAAATCCGCTTTGCAATATGCTGACGGTTCTCAGAAAGAAGTATATGAGGCGGAAGCTAACGCTATAAACGAAATTCAAAAGGGTATTCTTGCGATTTCACAAAAGGAAGAACCCTTTGATGTTTTTATATGCTATAAGGAAACCGACCAGAACGGGCGCAGAACTCCCGATTCCGTTCTTGCTACCGAGCTTTATCACGAGCTAACCCGCGAGGGCTTCAAGGTTTTCTTTTCAAGAATTACGCTTGAAGATAAGCTCGGTCAGGAATACGAGCCTTACATATTTGCCGCGCTTAATTCCGCAAAGGTTATGGTGGTGCTCGGCACAAAGCCTGAATACTTTAATGCCGTATGGGTGAAAAATGAGTGGAACAGGTATTTAGCACTTATTAAAAACGGCGCGCGAAAGGTGCTTATTCCTGCCTTTAAGGATATGGACCCTTACGATTTGCCGGAGGAATTTTTGCACTTGCAGGCACAGGATATGTCCAAGCTCGGATTTATGCAGGATCTTGTAAGAGGGATAAAAAAGATTGTGGGCGAGCGTCCCTCAAAAGAACAAAAGACAGTAAAAATGTCCGTCGAGACCGATTTTAATTCCGATACGGCAATAGACAAAGCTTTGCTGTTGATTGAAGACGGAAATAATGTTTCCGCCTGCGAATTATTAGATAGAGCCTTTGCGGTTGATCCTAAAAACCCGATGATTTATTTAGGTCGACTTTTAGTAGAAAAAAACATCAAAACACAGGACAATCTTGTTTTGTGCTCTGAACCGCTTGAAAATTCATCGAATTATATAAAAGCTGTTCGCTTTGCGGACCCGGAGCTTAAAGCTTCTTTAGAAAAAGCAAATGAGACAATTAAAATCAGAGCTAAAGAAAATATATACATTCAGGCAGTAAACCAATTGAAGCGAGCAAAAACCAGTGCTGATTGCCTTAATGCAAAATCTTTGTTTGAAAAAATACCCAGATATAAGGATACTGCTGCTCAAATCGTTTTATGTGACAAAAAAGCCGATGCTATAAATAAAGAAAATGTGTATACTCAGGCGGTTTCTTTTCTTAATAAGCATTTTAATGACCCTAAATCCGAGAAGGACTGTGCACAGCAATCTATTGTACTGTTGTCCAAAATAAAAGAATATAAAGATGCAGAAGATCTGATTGACAAAGCTAATCGGGCAGTATATGACTGTGACAAAAGGATTGCCGTTAAAAAGAAAAAGAAGCGAATAATCATTTCAATTGTTACAATATTGTTTGTGCTTGTTTTTTCTACTGTGGTTGTTCAACAAGCAATCATCATTCCTATAGAACGCTATAAAGAAGCTGATGTTTTATTTTCTGAAGGAAAATATGAGGAGGCATATGAAAAATATCATGCCGCTTTGTTTTATTCCGATGCGAAAGAAAAGGCTAAAGAGTGTAGGTACCAACAAGCTGTACTGCTTAGAAACAATCAGGAATGGGATAAAGCAAACGCTATTTTTGAAAAAATCAGTGATTATAAAGACAGCGCCGAATTGATACATAATCATGATTGGCAATTAAAGGATGAAAGGGCTCCGTCATGCACAACTGACGGTTATAAAAAATATGTCTGCACAGGTTGCGGAAGCGAGAAAGAAGATACTGTCACCGCACCGGGACATAGTTGGAAAGCAGCAACCTGTACAGAGCCCCAAAAATGTACTCGCTGCGGTAAGACAAGCGGCTCTGCTTTAGGACATACAACAGACAGTGCAAAATGTTCACGATGCGGTAAAATAACCTTTAAAACGATAACCTACTCAGGCACAGGGTCTGCCGTAAAGAGTAATATTAATCTACCAAAAGGAAATTTTAGAATTACTTGTACGATGACTTCTGGTGATACCAACATGAATATGTACTTCAATTATGGCAATGGAACAAACGATTATGGAATGTCAGATGACATGATATTTAATGAGTATACTGCCGGTGCATCGGAGATTACAGTTATTTCAGGTCCTGTTAGCAACGGTTCCATCACCATTAATGCAAATAAATCTTATAATAATACAACTATGGGCTGGAAAATAACAATTGAAGCAATAGGCTAACTTATGAAAGCTAATAAATGATTAATATATAATTGATTTTGAAGCTTGCAAAATGGAGTTTTGCCAAACTAATGATATTAATAAAAAAATCGCAATGATTTTAAATATGTATGTATTTAAGGATTAGGAGGAATTAAAATGTCCCAAATAGCAGAAATAATTAAATATGAGGGTGACAACAGTACCTTTATCTGGAAACACCCTTGCGAGGATTTTAACAGCTTAACACAGCTTATCGTTCACGAAAATCAGGAAGCTATCTTCTTTATGAACGGTCAGGCGCTCGATTTGTTCGGCGCGGGTCGCTATACGCTTGAAACGCAGAATATACCCAAAATCGGCAAGCTTTTAAATCGTACTACAGGAGATCAAACGCCGTTCCATTGTGAGGTTTACTTTATCAATAAAACCGAGCAGATGTCCATTAAGTGGGGTACGGACAGCAAGGTGCAGTATATTGAGCCTACCTACGGCTTCCCCATTTCAATCGGTGCAAGCGGTGAAATGAGCCTTCGTGCTGAGGACAGCCGTAAATTACTTTTAAAACTTGTCGGCACGGAAAGCTTTCTCGGTCAGCAGAAGCTGGTCGGATTTTTCCGTTCGTTCCTTATGACAAGGGTTAAAACCTACATAGCGCAGGTTATGAAATCGTCCGCAATAAATATTTTTGAGATTGACGAGCATTTAACCGAGTTTTCCGATGCCATAAAACGCCTTTTGACGGGAGATTTTGCGGATTACGGCGTAAGTCTGGAGCGCTTTTTTGTAACAAATATTGCAAAGCCCGACGGGGACAGGCAGTATGAAAAATTCAAGGAACTGCATTTCCGTCAGTATGCGGACATCGCCGAGGCAAAGCTTCGCCAGCAGACCGAAATAATAAACGCCGAAACCGAAGCGCAAAAAACGGTTATAGACTCCAAGGCACAAGCGACAAAGCGCGCACAGGAGGGATATACCTACCAGCAGGAGCGTGGCTTTGATGTCGCGGAAAAGGTGGCGCAGAACGAAGCGGTCGGAGAGTTCACCAATATGGGCGTGGGTTTCGGAACAATGGCGGGCGTCGGAGGAGCTGTCGGCGGTATGGTCGGCGGTATGATGAACGATGCGGTAAGCTCCGCTATGAATCCGCCGGCGCCGTCAACCATTAATGCAGACAGCTTTTGCGAAAATTGCGGTGCAAAGCTTAATAACGGAGCTGCTTTCTGCGAAGAGTGCGGCGCACCTGTTGCAAAACCTAATGATGTATGCAAAAATTGCGGATATAAATTTGAACGCCCGGGCAAATTCTGCCCTAAATGCGGAACAAAAAGATAGTGATTTAAGAGGGATTGAATATGAAACAGTTGGTTTGTGAAATGTGCGGCGGAAAGGATTTAATTAAACAGGAAGGAGTTTTTGTCTGCCAATCATGCGGAACGAAATATTCTGTAGAAGAAGCCAAGAAAATGATGGTGGAAATAGCGGGAACGGTTGAGGTTAAGGGAAAGGTAGCTATTGACCAAAGCGATATATTGAATAATTACATTATAAGAGGAAATCAGCTATTTGAGAAAAAGGAATATGCGGAAGCGGAGGTCTATTATAATAAAGCTCTTGATATTGACGCTAATAACCCTGATGCGAGACAAGGACTCCGCAATGTTGAAAGAATTATTACCGAGCCTAATTTAACCGTAGTCAGAAATCCAGTACGAACAGGCGGAGAGCTTAAAACCGTAATATACATAGACGGCGTAAAATGCAGTTATTACAATTTGGACAGCGTATGTAAAATCACCTTGCCTGTCGGTAATCATATAATTTACTTTAAGCGCGCCACAATGCAAAGCGAAGTTATTAATATAAACATAGATGACAGAAACGATAAATACACAATAGCTTTAAAGCCTAAAATATTTGCAATTAAAACTTTTGTTACAAAGTATTGAGGGAGGAATTAAATTGAAAAAAGGTTTTAAGTATTATTTAAGCATATGGGTAATATTGCTTGCTGTTTTTAATGTTGCGGTATTTGTATCACCCGGCGAGGCGGGCGGATACACAAAATTC
>CABMOR010000119.1 GCA_902388225.1 uncultured Oscillospiraceae bacterium
AGTCCTTTAAATATTATGTCATCGAGGTCAATCCCCGTGTTTCCCGCTCGTCGGCGCTGGCCTCCAAGGCCAGCGGCTATCCCATAGCCCGTGTTTCGGCAAAAATCGCCGTGGGCATGAATCTGGATGAAATCCAGCTTGCCAACACGCCTGCCTGCTTTGAGCCCACCCTCGACTATGTGGTAACCAAAATGCCCCGCTTCCCCTTTGACAAATTCACCACCGCCTCCAACCGCCTCTCCACCCAGATGAAGGCTACCGGCGAGGTCATGAGCGTGGGCAGAACCCTCGAGGAAAGCCTGCTCAAGGCCATTCGCTCGCTGGAAAACAGCAAAAATCACATACACATGGAAAAATTCGACTCCTCCCACATGACCACCGAACAGCTCCTTGAATACATAAGGGAGGGTACCGACGACCGCATTTATGCCATCTCCCAGCTTATGTGGATGGGGGTCGACCATTCGAGAATATGCAATATCACCCAAATCGATATGTTCTTCCTTGACAAAATCAAGAAGATTGTGGATTTTGAAAAGGAAATGGAGGCAAATCCCGATTCCCCCGAACTTATGAAGGCGGCCAAGAAAATGGGATTTTCCGATTCCTACATCGCCGAGCTTTGGAAAACCACCGAGGACGACATCTATGCCCGACGTTGTAATGAGGGAATTTTCCCGGTCTATAAAATGATAGACACCTGCGCCAGCGAGTTTGACAGCTATGTTCCCTATTTCTATTCCACCTACGAGGAGGAAAACGAATCGGTTGTGTCAAACCGCAAAAAGATTATCGTCCTCGGTTCGGGCCCCATTCGTATCGGTCAGGGGGTGGAGTTCGATTATTCCACCGTTCATGCCGTCCGGGCCATTCGGGAGGCCGGGTATGAAGCCATTGTCATAAACAACAATCCCGAAACCGTTTCCACCGACTATACCACCGCCGACAAGCTCTATTTCGAGCCGCTGACGGTGGAGGATGTTATGAATATTGTTCACCTCGAAAAGCCCGAGGGGGTCATAGCAACCCTGGGAGGTCAGACGGCGGTCAATCTCGCCGAACCCCTTACAAAGCGAGGGGTCAGGATAATCGGTACCGACTGTCTCGCCATTGAAAAGGCCGAAAACCGCGATTCCTTCGACGAGGTCATTAAATCTCTGGACATTCCCAATCCCAAGGGCGAGGCCGTAACCGACATCGAAAGCGGCGTTCGGGCGGCCGAGAGAATCGGATATCCCGTCCTTGTCCGTCCCTCCTTTGTGCTTGGGGGACGGGCCATGGAAATTGTTGCCAACGAGAAGATGCTTCGCCACTACCTTAAAAATGCCGTTGAGGTTGATGTTGACAAGCCGGTGCTGGTGGACAAATACCTTGTGGGCAAGGAGGTGGAGGTCGACGCCATCTGCGACGGAAAGCAGGTCTTTATCCCCGGAATTATGGAGCTGGTCGAGCGAACCGGCGTTCATTCGGGAGACAGCACAAGCGTCTATCCCCCCTTCAGCATTTCGGATAAGGTCAAAGACACCATCTCCGACTATACCACCAGACTCGGCCTTGGTATCGGCATTGTCGGCCTTTTCAACATTCAGTTCATTGTTGACAAGGACGAAAACGTTTTTGTTATTGAGGTCAATCCCCGTGCCTCCCGCTCGGTTCCCTTCCTTTCCAAATCCACCGGCTTCAGCCTTGTTAAAATTGCCACCAACGCAATGCTGGGCATGGATTTCGCCGCTCAGGGCATAACCGAAATGCGACCCAAGGACAAGCAGCGTTGGTATGTCAAGGCTCCGGCATTTTCCTTTGAAAAGCTGACCGGTATGGACGCCTATCTCTCTCCCGAAATGAAGTCCACCGGCGAGGCTATAGGATATGATGACCGGCTCAACCGAGCCCTCTACAAGGCGCTCCAGGCATCGGGAGTCAAGATTAAGGAGTACGGCACCGTTCTTGTCACCCTGGCCGACGAGGACAAGGAGGAGGCCCTTCCCCTTGTCAAAAGGTTTTATCAGCTCGGCTTTAACATCGAGGCCACGGTGGGAACGGCCAATTTCCTTAAAAAGCACGGCATAAGAACAAGGGTCAGAGGAAAACTCAGCGAAGGAAGCGAGGAAATTCTCGATTCCATTCGCGCCGGATATGTCAGCTATATAATCAACACCCGTGCCATTCTCTCGGGAGTGCATTATGAGGACGGTGTAGCCATTCGCCGCTGTGCCGTGCAAAACGGCGTCACCATCTTCACCTCCCTTGACACGGTCAAGATTCTTCTGGACGTGCTGGACGAAATGATTCCCGACATATCCACCATTTAAAAGCCTATAAAGTTAAAGCAGGAGCTTTCCATAGCTCCTGCTTTTTTATCTGTTAAGCAGGAATATCCCAAAATTAAGATAACCTGCGAAGGCAACCCACAAGAGGTAGGGAATCTGTAAATTCCCAGCAAGCCGGTCGACCCGCCGGTAGAAAATAACCGTAAAAAGCACCTGCACAAAAAGAAGTACAAGCCATCCAAAGGAAAAGAGAAAGGATTTACAGTTGAAGAAAAAAATGCTCCAAAAGAAGTTAAAGGCAAGGCTTATGGCGAAGATTTCAAGCCCGGCCGAGGCAAACCGCCGATTCAGGTCTTTTTTTTGCCACACCCTTCCGGCCGAAACGCCCATAAGAGCATAAAGAACCGTCCAGACTATGGGGAAAACAGCGGCGGGAGGAGAAAGGGGCGGCATTTTTACACTGTCGAAAATTTTCATATTACCGGCGGTAAACAGAGCCGAAAGCCCTCCAACCCCAAGAGAAACGGCCGAAAAAATCAATATGGGAAGATATTTTTGCTTTTTGTCCATAAAAAACACCTCCGACATATCTTATGTATATGCCGGAGGTTTCATTCTCTTATAAATCTTTAATTTTAAAAGTAACAGGCCGTTTTTATAATATCCAGCGCCTCTTTAAGGGTGTTTTCGGGGATGTTCAGAGCGGGAAGCAAACGCACCTTGTCCTTGGCGGTCAGGCAAAGCACTCCCTTTTCCATACACTCTCTGACCACATCGGCGGCAGGCTTTACGGTTTTTATACCTATCATAAGTCCCATTCCGGTGACCGACTCTACCCCCTTCGCGCCCTCAAGGGAGTCGAAAATCAACCTGCTCTTTTGATTTACCGAAAGGAGCAGCTCATCATCAATGCGGGAAACAATGTTGACCGCACCGGCGCAGGAGACGGGATTTCCCCCGAAGGTCGAGCCGTGGTCGCCGTATCCGAAAACCTCCTCAACCTTTTTGGAAAGCAGGGTTGCTCCTATGGGCAGCCCTCCTCCAAGACCCTTTGCGGTTGTGACAATGTCGGGCTCAATTCCGAAATTCATATAGGCAAAATATTTTCCGGTTCGGCCGTTTCCGGTCTGAACCTCGTCGACTATGAGAAGAATATCCCTTTGCTCGGTCATTTGACGAAGGGCGGTTACATATTCCCTTTCAAGGGGGACAACCCCGCCCTCTCCCTGAATACACTCAATCATGACGGCGGCAACATTTGGGTTTTCAAGCGCCTTTTCAAGCTGACATATATCTCCCGCCGCCACATGCTCAAAGCCGGGGGTCAGGGGATTGAAAAGCCGGTGATAATGCTCCTGACCGGTGGCGGCAAGGGTGGTCAGGGTTCTGCCGTGAAAGCTGTTTTTGAGGGTTATAATAATAGGCTGACTGATATTTCTCTTGTCGGCGGCATATTTTCTTGCCGCCTTTATGGCGCACTCGTTGCTTTCGGCGCCGGAATTTGAAAAAAACACCTTGCTCATTCCCGACCTTTCGCAAAGAAGCCGGGCAAGCAGGACGGCGGGTTCGGTATAATAAAGATTTGACATGTGCTGAACCATGGAAAGCTGGTCGGTAACCGCCTTTATCCAGTCGCCGTCGGATATTCCGAAGGCCGTAACCCCGATTCCCGAGCCCATGTCTATATATCTTTTGCCCTGACGGTCAAAAACCACCGAACCCTTGCCGTTTAATATGTCAACCGGGAAGCGGTTGTAGGTGGGGGCAATATATTTTTTATCAAGTTTTTCAAGCTCTGTCATTTTCTTTCTCCCATAACCATTGTTCCGGCGCCCTCGTCGGTGAGAATTTCCATAAGAATGGAATGGGGCACCCGTCCGTCCATTATTACGACATTTTTTACACCCTTTTTAAGGGCCTCGATACAGCAGTCGACCTTGGGCACCATTCCTCCCGAAACGACCCCCTGCTCTTTAAGCTTTTCGGCCTCGGAAATGTCCACATCGGGAATGAGGGTGGAAGGGTCGTTTCTGTCCCTTAAAATCCCGGCGATGTCGGTCATCATAATCAGCCTTTCGGCCCTTAAGGCGCCGGCTATGAAGGCGGCGGCAGTGTCGCCGTTTATGT
>CABMOR010000120.1 GCA_902388225.1 uncultured Oscillospiraceae bacterium
CATCGCTGGCGGTGGATTTTGAGTCCACTACGTCTGCCAATTCCATCACACCGGCAGGTTTATTTTAAAAACTTCCCAAAGGCCGTTAAATTGAAGCCGCTCCCGGGACAGTCTTAAAATTAAATAATGCAATTCGGCTGTTTAAAAATTCTTTGACATTCCGACTCGGTCTGCCAAAAAGAAGGGAAAACCGATTTTTTCAAAACAACCTAATTTTTAAGCCATGGGAGTTTTCTTATTATACATTAAGTTAAGGGCAAATGCAAGGTTTTTTTCGAAAACATATCCCAAAAATGTTGGACTGCCGCTTTTAATACGACAAAATCAGAAAGTTATGGTCTATTCTCTGACGGCGTGCATTTCGAGCTGCGCTTCCACAAGTCCCCTGTATATCTGTCCGTTTTCCATAAGCTGAGCGTGGCTTCCGCTTTCGGCCACCGAATGGTTGTCGATAACGATAATGCGGTCGGCATTTTTAAGTGTCGAAAGGCGGTGAGCAATGGCGAAGGTGGTACGGCCGGATTTCAGCCGATCGATTGCCTTCTGTATCATAAATTCGCTTTCGGTATCAAGACTTGCGGTAGCCTCGTCGAGAATGAGAATTTTTGGGTCGGCCAGAATGGCTCTGGCAATGGCTATGCGCTGGCGCTCTCCTCCCGAAAGACGGTGTCCCTTTTCACCTACATAGGTATTGTATCCGTCGGGGAATTTGCATATAAAATCGTGGGCACCGGCTGTTTTGGCCGCTTTTATAATCTGCTCGGGGGAGGCGTCCGGGCAGGAAAACTTTATGTTGTCGTAAATTGTGCCCGAAAAGAGAAAGTTTTCCTGAAGCACAACACCGATGACGCTGTGAAGCGTTTGGGGGTCATAATCCTTAATGTTAATCCCGTCCACAAGAATTTCTCCCTCATCGGCATCGTAAAGGCGCATAAGCAGGTTTATTACGGTAGATTTCCCGGCGCCCGATTCGCCCACAAGACCTATCATTTCGCCTTTTTTGGCCTTAAAAGAAACATTGTTCAGAATGGGCTCATAATTTTTATAGCCGAAGGTGACATTTTTAAATTCCACTTCGCCCTCGATGTCTTTTTTGACCGGGCGATCGGATATTTTAATGTCCGAGGTTTTTGACATGACATCGTCGATGCGGCTCATGCTGACCTCCAGTCTCATAAGGCGCCGGGGAAGCCATGTAAACCAGCCCAAAGGTCCGAAAAGCATGTTGGAATAACCCACAAACTGCACCATTTCGCCCACCGAAAAGCCGGTGCCCTTAAGGGAGTCGATTCCTCCGAAATAGAGAACGGCAAGGGTTCCGAGATTGAGGGCAAAGCCGAGGAAAGGCTGGAACTTGGCCCAAAAGACCTCGTTTCTCTCCTGGATTTCGGCATTTTCTCCCGCAACCCGGTTGAATTTTTCTGCCTCCTGCTTTTCCTTTCCGAAACACTTGACAATCTTCATTCCCTGAATAACATCCTGAAGACGGGAATTGAGATTGTCTTCTCTTCGGCGCTGGCTTGTAAAAATTCTGCGGATTTTGCCTCTGAAAAGCCGGTGGAGCATCCACATAAGAGGAACAAAGACCATTGACATCAGGGTTAGCCGTACGTTCATGGTCATCATGATTATAAGGGCGCCGAAAAAGGTGATTATATAGTTAAACATTCCGGTAAAGGTGTTTTCCATAAAGTCCCTTATTTCCCTTGTGTCGCCGATGACCCGGTTCATAAGGTCTCCGGGTTTGCGGCTGTCCTGAAAGGAGAGGGAAAGCTCCTCTATTTTGTTAAAGAGGCGGCGGCGGAGGTCCATGCTCATTTTGGAGCCGAGCAAAACTCCCATGTATTTTTTATAGATATTTATAATAAGGGTTGATGCCACAATAACCAAAAGCACCGCAAAGAATGTTATGACCTGAGCTTTGGTGCCGCTTGCAGGAACGAGCACATTGTCGATAAAAAGCCTCTGCCACCGCTGCTGATAAAGGGTCAGGCCGGAGGTTGTGAGCATAAGAAGCCATATGAAGCAAAGACTTGGAATATAGGGTCTGCAAAGTCGGAAAAATCTTTTGAAGCTCTGAATTTTTCCGCCGCAGTGGGGACAGCTTCCGGAGTTTGGGGTGCTCCGTCCGCATTTTTCACATATGTTTTCCGGCTCAAGACTTTCAACCGGGTGGCTGTCTCCTGTTTTGAGAAGTTTGGCTCCCCTGGCTATATATGCGTACCGAGTCAGATGCTTCATGGAAAATTTTGCGGCCGAAAAGTCGGTTCCGCCCATGCTTATAACAAGAAGCCCGCAGTCCACCATTCCTTCACAGCGTATATCGTCACAGTCCTTGAGAAGAAAAGTCCTTTCGACCGCGTCTCCCTTAATGACATAAAGAGCCTTTTTTGTAACCGCCACAAAGCCGTCGGAACAGAAATTTCCGCAGCTGTCAATATCGTAGGGCACAAGATACTTGGGGTTTTGGTCGTCGACTTTTTTAAGTGCCAGCATTATTTCGGAGGTTTGCTTGAATTTAAGGCGCATAGTTTTCCTTTCAGAAAATAGGGTTTGGCAACGGTGGGTTATATATAAAGATCGATCATTCGCAGTTCCTTGGCCGAAAGAGCCGAAACATCGGGCAACTCAAAACGGTTCCCGTCCACATCGTTTATAATGAGACGGGTTTGGGAAAACTTGATAACGCCGTTGCTGTCGGCCGTAAACCGGCAAAAGCCCCTGTCGGTGGAAACATCCCAGTAGGAATATCCGTATTCCTCCTTGACCTTAATAATTCCGGTGATTTTCGGGGTGAAATATCTGAGTTCAAGCTGATTTTTAATAAGCTTTTGGGTTTTGTCCTCAAAGGAGGAAAGGTCTTTTATCATGCCTATTTCCTTTTCTCTTCCGCAGCTTTCTCTAACCGATATATAGCGGTCGGGAGCCGAGAAGGGAAAGGCCCGGTGAAAATAGACCCGGTCATAAAAAACCCCTTCAAATGTAAGAGAGACAAAGCCCCCCTCGGTAGGGTTAAACTCGGAATTATCCCTGTCTATAAATTTAAGCTCGAGCATTTCCTCGGTAAGAAGCTCCTCGTTTTTAACCACATCTGTGGAAAAAGGTGCTCCGGAAGGATTTGGGGGAGTAGGCATAAACATATCACAACGTCCTTTCCTGTGAATTTAAGGACAGAGCCTTGCTCTGCAGCTGCTGTAATTTAAAATAAATTCCCTTGAGTTTCATAAGCTCTTGGTGGGTTCCCTGTTCCACCGCCCGTCCGTTGTCCAGTACAAGCAGTTTGTCGGCGTTTTTCAGGGTCGAAAGACGGTGGGCAATGGAAATGGTGGTTCGGTTTTTTGAAAGACGGTCGAGGGCAAGCTGGATGTTGCGCTCGGTGGCCGTATCGACGGCGGCAGTGGCCTCGTCAAGCAGAAGAATTTTGGGGTTGGCGAGTATGGCACGGGCAAGGGAGAGCCTCTGCCGTTCCCCTCCCGAAAGCTGACGGCCTCCAGAGCCGATGAGGGTGTCATAGCCGTCCGGGAATTTGCAAATAAAGCTGTGGGCGCCGGCGGCCGCCGCCGCAGAGAGAATTTCCTCTTTTGAGGCGTCCGGCTTTGCATAGGCAATATTTTCGGTCACAGAGCCCATAAATATGTAGCTTTCCTGAGACACCATGGCCACCGCTCCCTTGAGGCTGTCAAGGGTCAGATCCTTAAGGTCGTGACCGTCAATGAGCACCTGTCCGCTGTCGGGGTCGTAGAGACGGGAAATAAGACTGACAAGGGTGGATTTTCCCATGCCCGAGCGGCCGACTATGCCAAGAGTCTGCCCCGATTCAACCTTAAAGGAAATGTTATGAAGCACCGGATGACCCTTTTCGTAGGAGAAGGTGACATCACGAAATTCCACCTCTCCTTTGGGCTCACAAAGAGCAACGGCTCCGGACTTTTCCGAAACATCCGGTTTTGCGTCGATTATCTCGAAAATTCGCTGGGAGGCATTCATGGAGGAAGCCACCGTGCGGAAAACATTGGACATGAAATCCAAGGGGCCGGCCAGATTAGTCACATATGCGATAAACGTGGCAAGCACGCCGTAGGACATGGAGGTGTTGGTTTTGGTCAGAATAAGATATGCTCCTATACCCCATACGCCCAGCTGCATAATGCTCTGAACCGAGGTATAAACGGCGTTGTATCGGTTTTCATATTTAACTATATCAAGCTCTGTCTTGCCGGCAAAGGCATTTTTGCTTTCAAAATTTTTGACCGCACTCTCCTCTTTTCCGAAGGCTTTTATTACCCTGACTCCGGTAAGACTGTCATTAAGGGCGGAATTCATGGAACGCTCGGCTCTATGGCGCTTTCCGTAGAAATGCCAAAGTCGGGGA
>CABMOR010000121.1 GCA_902388225.1 uncultured Oscillospiraceae bacterium
TATGGTGTATTCAGCTCCGAAGGCGTCGGCAATATAACTTGCGTAAGAGACGGTGGCGTCCTGGGTTTCAGGCTTATATGCCTGCCTTATGGACATATTTCCGAATGCAGTAATGTTGGAGTCTCCGATGACCTCTATGCGGCGGGTGGACTTCTTTTGAGGGGTGAGGAAACTCCCGTCGGTATGAAGGTCGGTCATGACAATTTCCTTGTTAAGACAGACCTCGTTTCTTCTGAGCACCGTAACGGTATGAATACCCTCCTCAAGACCTTCGGCCAGCACATATTCCTTTCTGGAATCAATAAGCTGGTGGGGACAGCGGAAGTCATAATCCGCCAGAGCATCCTGCATATCAAAGGTGGCCTCTCCGTCGGTAGGATCAAAATCACAGTAGAAATCATACATGTTGCGGTCGTTGTCGATGTATATATTGACATAAGAGCGGTTGGTGGGGCTTCCGTACTCGCCGGGACGGCCGGTAATGGTATACAGATCTGCAGTCAGCCTTGTGCCGTAAAAACGGACGGTAAAGCCGCTGGCCGAATAGGTCATGTGAAGCTCGTCGTTTTCGTAAAATGTTCTTCCATGGGTGGTTATGATGTCGTCAAATTTTCCCTTTTCTGCTGTTATACTCATATATTTCTCAAGTGTAGAGGCCAGCGCGTCGGCATCACGCTGGGTGTGAACGTCATTTTCCGAACGGCCGATAAATTTTGAAAATTCATCCCGCTGTTTCTCGGTCAAAACAGAGGTGTCAAAGCTCTTGGCCCTTGCAAGCACCTCGTCCAAAGCAGTCCGGTCGGAAAGGGTTTTGGTGTGGGCAAAGCTTAAATCGTCAAGCTTTACTCTGACGGTGTCGGAAGCCTTGAAAATAAATTCAATCTTATTCACCTCGTCCACCGAGGCGATAACAAGATTAAGATTCATGACAATCTTGTTCCAGCCGTCGTGGGCACCCAAAAAAGGTGATTTGACCGTCTTGTATTTTTTTATATCGTCTTTGTAGATAATGACCTTACAGTCCTCCGAAAGCAATGCGGCATTATCCACATAAAACCAAAACTCAAAATATTTTTCGTTCTTTACTCCTCCGGGGCAGGAAATGCCGTTAAAATTGACGGCGACGGTCATGTCGGAGCCCGAAAAGCTGTAACAGCCTTCTCCCTCCATAAAATCGTCCCTATCAAGAGAACGCACGGTTCCGGTCTGTTCCCAATCCGAAAAATATCCCTCGGCCGCGTCGAGCTGACTTGTGGCAATGTCGGTGTCGGCAAAGGCGCTCACCGCGAGCCCGCTCACAAGGCAGGCCACCGAAAGAATTATGCTCAACAGTTTTTTCATAAAACCATCATCCTTAAACTTAGAATATCAATTTATTTTAACATAAATTTTCGTAATATTAAAGAGGGCAAATATACAAAAATCCCCCATGAATTTTGTCTATTGCGACAGGACTTAAAGGTCAAAAAATTCTTTGTTTATTTTCCCCCGTAACCGTGTTCTCATATTTGCCTTTATCAGTAAAAAAGAGCCTTAAGAAAGACTCTTTTTACCGCTATGAAACAGAAAAGTATTATTTCTTTGTCCATGTGGATGGGGCAAGGGTGATTATTACGGGGAAAAGCTCAAGCCTTCCAAGCAGCATGGCAAATGAAAGCACCACCTTGGAAAAATCGGAATATGCCGCAAAGTTTGAGGCCGGCCCCACAAGACCGAATCCTGGGCCTATGTTGTTAAAACAGGATACGGCGGCGCCGAAATTGCTTTCAATGTCAAATCCGCTGTCGAGACAGAGCAGCAGAAAAACAACCATCAGACAAACAACATAAAGGGCAAGATAACAACCCGCTCCGTTTACGGTGGCCTCGTCCACCGGTTTTCCGTCAAGGCGGACGGTTGTTCTTGAACGGGGATGAATAAGGCGATGGAGCTCACGCTTTATGGATTTTACAATAATCATAACCCTTGAAACCTTCAATCCTCCTCCGGTCGACCCTGCACAAGCTCCGCAGAACATAAAGATAAGAAGCAGACCCTTTGAAAAAAGCGGCCAGGTGTTGAAGTCGGCTGTGGCATAGCCGGTTGTGGTAATAACCGACGCCACCTGAAATGCCGAAAGACGGATGCTTTCCGAAAAGCTTTGGTACATGGGATAGATGTTGACCGTTATCATAATCACTCCCGCCGCCACGATGCCGAGGTAGGTCCAGAGCTCTCCGTTTTTAGCAACCAATTTGAATCTGCGAATAAGCATAAGATAAAACAGATTAAAGTTTATGCCGAACATCAGCATAAAGACCGTTATGACCCACTGACAGTAGTTGGAATATCCGGCAATGCTGTCTCCCTTTATGCCGAAACCGCCGGTCCCCGCCGTTCCCATGGAATGAACCACGCTGTCAAAGAGAGGCATACCTCCCAAAACAAGAAGAATCGTTTCCAAAACTGTCAGACCCATGTATATTAGGTAAAGGATTTTGGCGGTATCCCTGATTTTAGGCACAAGCTTGCCCACAATCGGTCCCGGAACCTCGGCACGCATAATGTGTATCGAGCGGTCGGAAGCAGAGGGGAGAATAGCCATTATAAAAACCAAAATGCCCATTCCGCCCAGCCAGTGTGTAAGGCTTCGCCAAAAAAGAATTCCTCGGCTGAGCACCTCAACATTTTCGACCACCGAAGAACCGGTTGTTGTAAAACCGCTGACCGTTTCAAACCAGGCGTCCACAAAGCTGGGAATTTCTCCGCTTATCACAAAAGGCAAGGCACCTATGGCCGACATGAACATCCATGCCAGCGCCACGGTGGCAAAACCTTCCTTGGCATAAATAACATGGTTTTTCGGTCGGGCAGAGACGATGGCCAGAAGACTTAAGGCGGCGGCGACGGCAATGGTAATGAGAAAGGTTTTATAACATTCCTCACCGTATATAACCGACACGGCAAGAGGCAGCAGCAGAATCACAGCCTCCACCCCGATTAGTTGTCCGATGGTGTAAAGAACCATCCGTCTGTTCATACTCCTGCCCCTCTTTATTCAAAAATATCCGAAAGTGTGTTGAGTCGCTTGGCCGCGGCAATTACAATGACCCGATCCCCCGCCATAATGGCATCGTCGCCGGTAGGAACTATTGGTCTCCTTCCCCGGATTATCCCCGCAATCAGGATATTTTTACGCAGCTTTATGTCTCTCAAAGGGATTCCGGCAAATTTAAACTCGTTGCTGACCGAGAACTCGGCGGCCTCGGCTTTGCCGTCCATAATCTTATACAGGGTGTCCATGTTACTGCCCACCGTGTTGTTCAGGGCACGTACATATCTGACCACAACATCCGAAACAATGTCTTTCGGGGATATTATGCTCTCAATACCCAGGTCCTCGGCAATTGGAGTAAACTCATTGCGGTTGACCTTGGCAATGACCTTGGTCACATCCTTACCCGAGGCAAAGTAGGAAAGCAGAATGTTCTCCTCGTCAATGCCGGTCAGCGCCACAAAGGCGTCCATGGAATCGAGGCCCTCTTCGAGAAGAAGCTCCTGCTGGGCTCCGTCGCCGCAAATAACCGTAACACCCGGAAGGTCTTCGGCCAGAGCTTGAGCCTTCTGCTCGTTCATTTCGATAATCTTGACCGAATTTCCGGAATAATCCAGCATTTTTGCAAGGTAATAAGCCGATTTGCTTCCGCCCAGTATCATAACATCCTTGGCCTGTTTTTTCAGCATGGAAATACTCTTTAAGAACTTGGTTATTTCCGAAGGAGCTCCCACAATTCCTATACGGTCGCCGCTGTGAAGTTCAAAGTTTCCGTCGGGAATATAAACCTGCTCACCGCGCTGAACCACGCATATAAGCACGAAAGCCTTGTATTTATCCCTAAGATCGCAAAGCTTTACCCCTTCTATGCCCGAATCGTCCTTAAGGCGAAGCTCTATCATTTCAAAGTATCTTCTGGAAAAACTGTCCACCTTAACCGCAGAAGGCAGTTTGAGAATATTGGACATCTCATGAGCCGCCATCATTTCGGGGTTAATGGCCATGGAAAGACCAAGCTGTTGGCGCATAAAATCGAGATTTTCACCGTTGTATTCGGGATTTCTTATACGGGCGATTGTATGGGAAGCTCCCATTTTTTTGCCCATAAAGCAGCTGAGCATATTAAGCTCATCCGAGCCGGTGGCCGCAACAATAAGATCGGCCCTTTCGACCGACGCCTCTCTGAGAGTTCGGCAATTGGCACCGTTTCCGCATACCCCGATAACATCATAAATATTTGTTATTTCGGAAATAATGTCGGGATTTCTGTCCACGGCTACAACATCGTGTCCCTCGCCCACCAAGCTTGAAATAACCGAGGTTCCTATCTTT
>CABMOR010000122.1 GCA_902388225.1 uncultured Oscillospiraceae bacterium
TTGACAAGGCGCTTTGTGAATTCGGAGATAAAATAGCCGTAGGCGCCGATGTAAAGGACGGCTTTATTGCGGTTAAGGGCTGGATGGAAAAATCCCGCTACACCCTTTCGGATTTCATGGCCAAGATGCAGCAAAAGGGTGTGAAAAATATTATCTGCACCGATATTTCAAAGGACGGAGCAATGGTCGGCACCAACCGAGAGCTTTACAGCGAGCTTTCAAAGCAATATACAGTTGACATAACCGCATCGGGGGGAGTGTCCTCCCTTGAGGATGTAAAGGCCTTGGCGAGTCTCGGAATTTACGGTGCTATAATCGGAAAGGCCTACTATACCGGAGATATTGATCTCGCAAGGGCAATCGAGGTGGCAAAATGATAACAAAAAGAATTATTCCCTGCCTTGATGTAAAGGACGGACGGGTTGTCAAGGGGGTAAATTTTGAAGGGCTTTCGGATGTTTCCTCCCCCGTTAGTCTTGGAAAATTTTATTCCGACGCCCTTGCCGACGAATTGGTTTTTTATGATATAACTGCTTCGGCCGAGGGACGGGCTCTCTTTACCGATATTTTGACCAAGGTGGCCAAAACCGTGTTCATTCCTCTGACGGTTGGAGGAGGCATAAACACCACCGAGGATTTTGATCGTGTGCTTAAATGCGGTGCCGACAAGGTTTCGGTGAATTCCGGTGCTATTAAGAATCCGAATCTGATCTTGGCGGCCGCTCAAAAATACGGAAATCAGTGCGTTGTGCTGTCGGTGGACATAAAGCGGGTTGATGGGATTTTCAGGGTGTTTGCCAAGGGAGGCCGAGAAAACACCGGTATGGAAGCCATTTCCTGGATAAAGGACTGTGTGGCAAGGGGCGCCGGAGAGGTGGTGGTCAATTCCATTGACACCGACGGGGTCAAAAAAGGATTTGACCTTGAAATGCTCAAGGCTGTGTGCGCCGCCGTCAAGGTCCCGGTCATAGCGTCGGGAGGCGCCGGAAAGACCGAGCATTTTATCGAGCTTTTCAAAGAAATTCCCGATATCGATGCGGGACTTGCCGCCTCGGTTTTTCATTTCGGAGAAATAAAAATAAAAGAGCTTAAAGAGGCTCTCAAAAAACATAATATAAATGTGAGGTTATAAAAATGGCAGAACAGTTTGACCTGAAATTTGACCAAAACGGGCTTATACCCGCTATTGTCGTGGACAGCATTTCCAATAAGGTGCTGACCCTTGCTTACATGAATGAGCAGAGTTTGAAAATTTCTCTTGAAAAGGGGTTGACCTGCTTTTTCAGCCGTTCCCGTCAGCAGCTCTGGCTAAAGGGTGAGACCAGCGGAAATTATCAGCATATCGTTTCGATTGTGACCGACTGTGACCGAGATGCACTTCTTGTGACGGTGGAAAAAGACGGACCCGCCTGCCACACCGGAAGCGATTCCTGCTTCACCCACAAGATTTTTCAAAGCGACAGTCTTTCGGAATTCAGTCTTCACGGGCTTTACGAGCTTTTGGAGGGCCGAAAGAAGGATAAGCCCGAAGGCTCATATACCACATATCTTTTTGAAAAGGGAATTGACAAAATTCTTAAAAAGGTGGGGGAAGAGTGTACCGAGGTTATTATTGCCGCCAAGGCCGGCGACAAAAAGGAGACGGTTTATGAGCTGGCCGACCTTGCCTATCACGCCATGGTTCTTATGGTCGAAATGGGAATTTCGGTTGATGATGTCAAAAGGGAGCTTGCCTCCCGCCACATAATTGACAAAAAGGTCAAGCAGGAAAAAATGGTCTAAAGACTAAGCTCTCTGGTTTTTCAAAGGGCAAAACCTACTGCTTGCGGTCTTGAAAAAGCTTTTGGAACAAAAATTTTAAGGAGGGGGAAACAAGTGTCTGAAAATAACCCTAAAAAAATGTCCGGTTTTTCAAACCGAACCAAGGGAATAATATGTATTATTTTTGCCGCCTTGGGGTTTTCGGCCATGTCGGTTTTCGTGCGCCTTTCGGGTGAAGGGCTGCCCTCCTTTCAAAAGGCCTTTTTTCGCAATGCCGTGGCTCTTATTTTCATAACCTGCCTTATGATAAAGCAGAAGATTCCCATTAAACCCAAAAAAGAAAATATTCCCTGTCTTCTCGGACGCTCTTTTTTCGGAACGGTGGGACTTGTGGCGAATTTCTATGCCATTGACCATCTTGTGCTTGCCGACGCCAATATGCTTAACAAGCTTTCGCCCTTTTTTGCCATTGTTTTTTCCCTTTTTTTGCTTAGGGAAAAACCGAATTTCGTGCAGATAATCGGGCTGCTTTGTGCCATGCTCGGAAGCGTGCTCATAATAAAGCCCGGATTTTCCAATCCCCAGATTTTAGCGTCACTTGTGGGGCTTTGCGGAGGAATGGGAGCGGGACTTGCCTATACCTTTGTGAGAAAGTTGGGCTCAAAGGGGGAAAACAGCTCCCGAATTATTTTTTGGTTTTCGCTTTTTTCCTGCATTGTGTGCATACCCTTTATAATTGCCGATTTTGAGCCCATGACTTTAAAGCAGGTTTTGCTGCTTATAGGCGCCGGGTGCTCGGCCTGTGTCGGTCAGGTGGGAATAACAAGGGCTTATCTTTATGCGCCGGCAAAGGAAATTTCGGTTTATGATTATACCCAGGTTATTTTTGCCGCGATTTTGGGATTTTTCTTGTTTGGTCAAATTCCCGATTTGCTGAGCGTTGCCGGGTATGTGCTTATATGCGGAGCGGGAGTGGCAATGTTTCTTTATAATACGAGGAACGACCGAAAGACCAGGCTTAAGGAGACGGTGAAAAATGGAGTTAAATAAGTTTTTTAAGGCAATAATCGACGAGGACAAAGCTTCGGTGGTTATTTGCGGCAGGGACCACAAAATTGTTTATATGAATCCCGCCGCCTGCGAAAGCTATGCAAAATACGGGGGAAGTAAGCTTGTTTCAAAGAGTATTTTTGATTGTCACAGCTCTCGGTCGATAGCCGCCATCAAGACGGTGGTAGAGGCCTTTGAGGCCGATCCCAACCTCCAGCGTGTTTTCACCTTCCACAATCAAAAGCAAAATAAGGATGTTTATATGGTGGCTCTGCGGGATGAAAACCGAGAGCTTTTGGGATATTACGAAAAGCACGAATACCGAAACGCCGAAACCTGCGAAAGATATAAGCTCGATTAGGCAAAAAGCACGAAAGGCAACACCTTAGATGTGCGAGAAAGCCTCAATTGGTCGGTTGCCGATTTTATCACTTTTTGAAATCATATCCGCATTTTTGAAAAGCCTTTCCGAAAGGCCTTTTGAGAATGCGGATTTTTAATTTCCACGCCCCGTGGATTGACGGGTGCGGTGTCCTGATTTATACTGAAAGCGTAAAGAAAAGATATCTTGAAAATTTAAAGAAAGGGGAAACTGAAATGGATTCTTATGTTACCGGGCAAACGGTCAATTGGCGGTTTGCGGGATGTGGGGTTTTGTCTTTTTGGAAATTATATTTTTTTAAATATAACAAAAGGGAAAAAAGACTTTGAAATATGCTGAATAAGGTGAGCCATATTTATATTTTAAATAAAAAAATGACTCCAATGACAAGAATTGATAATTTTATAAAAAATATTGACATAACACCGAAACAATTGTATGATTTATATAGAAAATCTAAAAGTAATTTAATTTTAACCAACGGTACGAGGAGAGGTGATTGAATGAAAAAAATGTGAGAGAAAATTATGTCGTGGGAGAACATCAACCAATAATTAAGACAAGGAGGAACTTATGGTTATTAAATTATTAAGTGGAATTATGTTCTTTATTATGATGTTGTCCTTTTCAGATTATCTTATTCCAGAGCAAGATATGACCATGTTGCTGAAAGTGGCTACCAAGAGGATGGACTTGTGAATGGTGTGACATGGGATTTTATAAAAAACAATATTGACCACAGTTTTCCGCTTCTGGTTAGTTTGGATCAAGACCCCCAGTATAGCGGAGAAAATCACTCGATTTTGTGTGTTGGATATCAAGAGTGTAGCGATGGAAATTACTTAAGAATTGCCGATGGATGGCAAGCTACAATTTCGAATTTCTACTATTTTAAAGGTAACATATCTTGTGCAAGATATGTAAGGTGGTAATATGAAGACGAAAGAAAAAATCATAGTTGTATGTTTTATTGCTATTGCAATAATTGTAAGTGTTGTGGCATATGTTTTTCGTCCATTAACTTTTTCACAGGCGATAGGCGGAATAAAGGCCGAAGAAATTTTAAAACTGGAGCTTTGTCGTGACAGTGAGAAAATAGAAATTTCAAGTGAATCGGAAATAATAGAAATTTACGAT
>CABMOR010000123.1 GCA_902388225.1 uncultured Oscillospiraceae bacterium
CTCGAGCCCTGTCCCATGTGCGCCGGAGCCATAATAAATGCCCGTATCGGACGGGTGGTTTACGGGGCAAGGGACGACAAGGCGGGAAGCGTCGGAAGTCTCATAAATCTTTTTGCGGTCGGGTATAATCACGCTCCCGCCCTGACGGTGGGGGTGCTTGAGGAAAAATGCTCAAAGCTTCTTTCAGGTTTTTTTGCAAAAAGAAGAAAAATTGATTGATTTTATAACTTAAATGTGTTATCCTTAAAGGGTAAAGGCACAGCTTTTTTCGGAGTAATTTTCATATATTTCGGCGTATGTACGCCCGGGCCCTGAGCGACCGGCAATCATGAATCATGTCAGGCGGGGAACCGAGCAGCATTAAGTGATCCGTTCGGTGCGACGCAGTAAGTCTGTGCGTGCATACACCGAAATATATGACGTTGCTCCGTTTTTGTTTGCGGGAATATAAGGAGGCAAGGATATGTATCAGGTGCTTTACCGAAAATGGCGGCCAAAGTCCTTTTCCGATGTGGTGGGACAGGGGCACATAACCGCCACCCTTAAAAACGAAATAATGAACGGCAAGGTTTCCCATGCCTATCTTTTCACCGGTTCGAGAGGAACCGGCAAAACCACCTGTGCCAAAATTTTCGCAAGGGCGGTCAACTGTCTTAATCCCAAAGACGGCGAGCCCTGCAACCAATGTGAAATTTGCAGAGGAATAGACGAGGGAACCGTGCTTGATGTGGAGGAGATTGACGCCGCCTCCAACAACGGTGTGGACAACATTCGTGAAATCCGGGACGAGGTCAATTTTACCCCCGCCCAGTCAAAATATCGGGTTTATATAATTGACGAGGTTCATATGCTCTCCTCGGGAGCCTTCAACGCCCTGCTTAAAACCCTTGAGGAGCCTCCCGCCCATGTTATTTTCATTCTTGCCACCACCGAGGTGCACAAGCTCCCCGCAACAATTCTTTCCCGCTGTCAGCGTTTTGATTTTCGCCGCATTCCCTCCGAGGATATTGCCGGAAGGCTTAAATTCGTGGCCAAAAAGGAGGGCATAGAGCTTGAGGAGGAGGCGGCTCTGCTTATCGCCCGCCTTGCCGACGGGGGAATGAGAGACGCCCTGTCTCTGCTTGACAGATGTAATACCGGAGAGCCGGTTACGGCACCAAGGGCGGCCGGAATTCTCGGCCTTGCCTCGAAGGAAAATCTTTTTGAGCTGTCAAAGGCACTGAGCTTTAACGACCTTTCATGCTGTCTTAAAATTGTCGGACAGCTTAACGAAAGCGCCAGCGACATTTCCCGGGTAACCGAGCAGATTATAACCCATTTCAGAAATATAATGATTGCCAAATCGGTTAAGAATCCCGCCGAGCTTATTGTCTGCCAAAAGGAGGAGCTGGTTCGGTATATGAACGCCGGAGAGAGCTTTTCCATGGGTCGGATTCTTGAAATTCTCGAATTTTTCCAAAGAACGGCCGAAAAAATGCGTACCGCTTCCTCAAAGCGGGTCGAGCTGGAAATGGCCTTTGTCTCGCTCTGCTTTGAGGGTAAATCGGCAGGGGAACTTAAAAAAGACCTCATAAGCGAAGCCCCCGTAAAGGAAACCCCGACGCAAAAAACCCCTTCCTCGGCGGCCGAGCAGGGGGATACCACCCCTGTTTTTACCGAGGAGCATGAAGGTCAAAATGACGCACTTTTGTCGGCCGAAGAGGCGGCCGAAAAATACCGCTCTCCTATTGAGGACGCTCCCGAAAAACATTTTTCCCTGAGCGAGGACGCTCCCCCGTGGGACGAGGAGGAAATTCCCGGATTTGCGCCAAATGATGAGGGTCCTTTTGAACAAAACCTTGCCGGAAAAAATTCAGAGGATATGCCTTCTTTTGAGCCTTTGCCCGCAAAAGAACCGGAAAGGGAGGCTCTTAAGGGAGGAGAGAGCATTGAAAGCGGCCGGACGGACACCTCCCATTCTGCCGAAAAAACCGAGCGGCAACAAAAGGATTCCAAGGGCTCTGACGGGGCTTTGAGGTTTGACAAGTGGCCGGAGGTGCTGGTGGCTCTGTCCGAAATTAACCGCATGATGTCGGCAACCTTAAGGGGCAGCTCGGCATATATAAAAGGGGAAAACCTGCTGCTTATAAAGTCGGAAAATCCCATGTTTTTCGAGCTCATCCGCAAGGAGACAAAAAATAAAAACGATATTCGCTCGGCACTTCTTAAGGTGACCGGAAAGCAGTTCCGCCTCGGCCCCTATGAGGCGGGAAAGGTAAAGCAAAGTGACGACCCTATGAAGGCTTTTCTGGATGAAATGAAAAGCAAGGGGGTTAACATTGTCGAAAAGCAATAGTTTACAAAGCTCCGGTGCTGTGATATAATTTAAAGGATTTAACAACCGAAAGGAAAGATAAAAATGAAGGCAAGATTACCCAAGGGCTACGGCGGCGGGCCGGGCAACATGAACAGCATGATAAAGCAGGCTCAGAAAATGCAGGCCGACGCCGAGGCGCTCCAAAGCGAGCTTGAGACCAGAGAATATACCGCCGTTTCGGGCGGCATGGTGGAGGTGACTGTCACCGGCGACCACAAGCTCAAGAGCATAAGCATAAAGCCCGAGGCGGTCGACCCCGACGATGTGGAGATGCTTCAGGACATGATTGTTGCGGCGGTCAACGACGCCCAGCAGCAGGCCGACGACACCGCATCGGCCGAAATGGGCAAGATTACCGGAGGCATGGACCTTTCGGGATTCGGAGGAATGTTTTAAACAATGGCCGGATATAACGTGGCTCCCCTTGAGGAGCTGGTGGATCAGTTTGCCCGTCTGCCGGGCATCGGCAAAAAGACGGCTCAGCGGCTTTCGTTTTTTATACTCGGTCTCCCCGACACAGAGGCCGAGAAGTTTGCCCAGGCCATTCTCGAGGCTCACAAAAAGGTTCACTCCTGCAAGATATGCCAAAACCTCACCGACGGGGAAATCTGCGCGGTCTGTGGGTCTGACTCAAGAGACAGGGGGACAATCTGTGTGGTCGAGGACCCGAGGGATGTCATGGCCTTTGAGAGGACGGGAGATTATAACGGACTTTACCATGTGCTCCACGGGGTCATTTCCCCCATGGACGGAGTCGGCCCCGACCAGATTCGCATAAAAGAGCTGCTTTCCCGCCTTAATAACGAGGAGGTAAGGGAGGTCATCATGGCCACTAACCCCACCGTTGAGGGCGAGGCGACAGCCATGTATATTTCCAAGCTGTTAAAGCCTCTGGGTATAAAAATTTCCCGCCTTGCATACGGAATTCCGGTGGGCGGAGATCTCCAGTATGCCGACGAGGTGACCCTCTCGAGGGCTCTTAAGGGCAGAAACGAACTGTAAAGGAGAATGAAGGTGGAAAGCGCTTCCATAAAACCCATTGCCAACAACAAAAAAGCCTTTCACGATTATTTTGTGGAAGAGCGGTTCGAGGCGGGCATCGAGCTTTTCGGCACCGAGGTCAAGGCCATAAGAGCCGGAGGGGTCAACCTTAAGGATTCATGGTGCTCCATCGACGGCGGAGAGCTGTTTGTCAACGGAATGCACATCAGCCCTTATGACAAGGGAAATGTCTTTAACCGGGACAGCTACCGGGTCAGAAAACTGCTCATGCACAAAAAGGAAATAATGCGACTTTACGGAACGCTCAAACAGCAGGGGCTGACCCTCATACCCCTTTCGGTTTATTTTAAGGGGTCGCTGGTTAAAATGAGCGTGGGTCTGTGCAGGGGTAAAAAGATATACGACAAGCGGGAGGACGCCGCAAGAAGAGACGCAAGACGCAGCATCGACCGTGCCATAAAAGAAAGAAATTACAGATAGGACGGAAAAATGGAAAGCATAAAGGAATTTGAATACGGTCAAATGACGGGTTATCTTAAACCCATGCTTATCGAGCGCGAGGTGGACGGCCGCCCCTTTAAAAAACGCCCGGGTCTTTTGGTGCTTCCCGGCGGGGGCTATTTTTTTACCTCCGACCGAGAGGCCGAACCGGTGGCAAGATTTTTTAATTCCAAGGGGTTTAATTGCTTTGTGCTGAGATATTCGGTCAATAGTGGAAAGGGCTGTTTTCCCGCCCCCTTTTTTCAGGCGGCCAAGGCCATGGAATACATCCGTCAGAATTGCGATGAGTTTAATGTCGATCCCGACAGGGTGTTTGTCATAGGCTTTTCGGCAGGAGGACATCTTGCGGCATGGCTTTCAAACAGCTGTGACAGCCCTCTTGCAAACGAGCTTGGAATCGACCCCCAGCTTTCGAGACCAAGCGGCCAGGTGCTTTGCTATCCGGTTATAAAAATCAGCGATT
>CABMOR010000124.1 GCA_902388225.1 uncultured Oscillospiraceae bacterium
ATCTCGGCGGAGGTATCTCCCGGTATGACTATCATATCAAGTCCGACCGAGCAGACAGCGGTCATTGCCTCGAGCTTTTCGATAATCAAATGACCGTCTCTGGACGCATCAATCATTCCGGCGTCCTCTGTCACCGGAATAAAGGCGCCCGAAAGGCCGCCAACATGAGAAGAGGCCATGACGCCTCCCTTTTTGACCGCGTCGTTAAGCATGGCAAGTGCCGCCGTTGTTCCGCATGATCCGCAATGCTCAAGACCCATTTCCTCCAGAATGTGGGCAACCGAATCTCCGACTTCGGGTGTGGGAGCAAGAGAAAGGTCGACAATTCCGAAGGGCACGCACAGACGTTTTGAAGCCTCCATGGCAACAAGCTGTCCCATGCGGGTTATCTTAAAAGCAGTACGCTTGATAACATCGGCAAGCTGGTCAATTCTGCAGTCTCCCGCCCTTTCGAGGGCGCATTTAACAACTCCGGGGCCGGAAACACCGACATTTATTACACAGTCCGGCTCGCCCACTCCGTGAAAGGCACCGGCCATAAAGGGGTTATCCTCCGGGGCATTACACAGGGTTACCAGCTTAGCCGCACCGATGCAGTCTCTGTCCTTTGTAAGCTCGGCGGCCTTTTTAACGGCCGTTCCCATCATTTTTACGGCATCCATATTTATTCCGGCCTTGGTACTTCCAACATTTACCGACGCACAAACATGGTCGGTCTCGGCAAGGGCTCTGGGAATACTTTCAATAAGAGCATAGTCGCCGTCGGAAAAACCTTTTTGAACAAGTGCGGAATAGCCGCCGACAAAGTTGACTCCAAGCTCGTTTGCCGCCCTTTCCAAGGTTTTTGCAAACTTGGTTATGTCGGCCGAAGGACAGGCAGAAGCAAGCATACCTATGGGGGTTACCGAAATACGGCGGTTAATTATGGGGATTCCGTACTCGCTCTGTATCTGATCGCAGACCGGCACAAGCTTTTCGGCATAACCGGTTATCTTATCATAAACCTTATCGCAGGCCTTGTTAATGTCGCTGTCAATACAGCTTAAAAGAGAGATTCCCATAGTCACGGTACGGATGTCAAGGTGCTCCTCCTGTATCATGTTTATGGTTTCCATTATGTCAGAGGGATTAAGCATATTAAATTCCTTTCCGATCAATTATTTATATGCGATGCATGGAATTGAAAATATCCTCATGCATGGCATGTATGGTCATGCCGATTTTCTTTCCCTCGTCCTGAATCTTATCTGCAAATTCAGAAAACGGAACGGAACACTTGTCAATTTCCACCTGCATTATCATGGTAAACATTCCGTCCACCACCTTTTGATTAACATCAATTATATTAATATTACTCTGAGCGCAAAGACCCGAAAGCTTTGCAAGAATACCGACCTTGTCGGAACCTATTACCGAAATAATTGCTCTCATATTTTTTCCTCCAATTGCTCTTTGAAAGGGATTATATCACAAAATGACCGCTCTAACAAGTTTTTTAATAAAAAACTCTGTTTTTTTTTGACCATGTGTGGTATAATGTTTCAAAAGAATTTTTTCCCGAGGTGAATAACAGTGAGTTTTAAAAATCTTGTTGATTTTCATTTGCATACCGACAATTCCGACGACGGCTTTGACCCTGTCATGCTTATGTGCGAATACGCAGTAAATGCGGGGCTTCGGGCCGTTGCCATTACAGATCATTGCGAATGTAACCGCTACCGTGCAGATATATACCGTTTTGACAAATCCATAAGGCAGAGTTTTATCGAAGCAAAAAAGGCAAAGGAGGCCTTCAGTGACCACCTAATTATAATGGCCGGTATCGAGCTTGGCCAGCCGACCCAAAATCTCGACGACGCAAGCGACGCCCTTTCGGCCAACAACTATGACTTTATTTTAGGAAGTCTCCACTGTATTAAGGGGGAAGAGGATTTTTGGAAGGTTGATTATGAAAAAAACGACCCCTTTGAATTCTTTGATATGTATCTCGACCAGCTTTATGAAATGGCAAGATGGAACGGATTTGACAGCCTTGCCCATCTGACCTATCCCCTTCGCTATATTAACGGAGAGCATCATTTCGGGGTGGACATTAAAAACTATGCCGAAAAGGTGGATGAAATTCTTAAAGTTCTTGTTAAAAACCAGAAGGCTCTTGAAATTAACACCTCGGGTTACCGTCAGCAATACGGAAAGCCTTTACCCGACCTTGAAATTGTAAAAAGGTTTAAGGAACTGGGCGGAAGATATATTACCTTCGGGTCGGACGCCCATCACGCGACCGACGTGGGCAAGAACATTGCCGACGGCATGGAAATGGCAAAGGCGGCGGGTTTTTCTTATCTGACCATTTATGAACAGCATGTACCCATGTTGGTACCCATTATTTGATTGGAGGAATATTATGGATAAGCTTGCAAAACTGCTCTTTAAAAACGCCCGTTACTCGGTGACTGACCTTGCCGCCATGCTTGACACCACCGAAGAGGATGTTGCCCAACGCATGAAAAAGCTGGAGGCCGACGGGGTCATAAGCGGTTATAAAGCGCTTATAAACTGGGAAAAGCTGGGCGACAAACGCATTACCGCCCTGGTCGAGCTTAAGGTTACCCCTCAACCCGACGCAGGATACGAAGAGCTGGCCAAAAAAATCATGCAGTTTGACGAGGTGTCCGATCTTTACCTTATGTCGGGCTCCTACGACTTTCTCGTGACGGTTAAAGCAGACGATCTCCAGTCGGCAGCCATGTTTGTTTCCCATCGCCTCGCACCCATTGAGGGCGTCACCTCCACCGCCACTCATTTCATGCTCAGAAACTATAAGCAAATGGGCGTGCGTATATGTTACAGCAACAAAGACGACAGGAGGATAATGTCGTTTTGATGAACTACGATGAAATTTTAAACCCAATAACCGTCTCACTTAAACCCTCGGGAATAAGAAAGTATTTCGACATTGCAAGCACCATGGAGGATGTGGTATCCCTGGGGGTGGGCGAACCGGATTTTTATACTCCGTGGCACATAAGACAGTCGGGCATTTCTTCTCTCGAATCCGGTTATACAAGATATACCGCAAACTCCGGTATGGCCGAGTTAAGAGAGGAAATCGCCGGGTATTATGACCGAAAATTCGGCGTCAAATACTGTGGCAATACCGATGTTCTCGTCACTGTCGGCGGTTCTGAAGCAATTGACGCCACCTTCCGTGCAATTATTTCGGAAGGTGACGAGGTCATAATTCCCGAACCGAGCTTTGTGTGCTATTCTCCTCTTGTCAGCCTTTGCAGAGGCGTTCCTGTTCCTCTTAAAACCACAGTTGAAAACAATTTCCGCATAACCCCCCAGCAGCTTTCTTCGGTCATAACCGACAAAACCAAAATGCTGGTACTTCCCTATCCCAACAATCCCACCGGCGGAATTATGGAAAAGGAATACCTTGAAGCCATCGCCGGGGTTTTACGAAATACAAACATAATTATTCTTTCGGATGAAATATATGCCGAACTGACCTACGGCGGGAAACATCATGTTTCCATCGCCTCCATAGACGGCATGAAGGAGCGTACGGTGGTGGCCAACGGATTTTCAAAATCCTATTCCATGACCGGCTGGAGACTCGGCTATGCCTTAGGGCCAAAGGAAATCATCAAGCAGATGACCAAAATACATCAGTTCGGAATCATGAGCGCTCCCACAACATCCCAATATGCCGCAATAGAAGCCCTTAAAAACGGTGACGGCGACATTATAAAAATGCGGGATGAATATGACATGAGGAGAAAATTTCTTCTTAAAGGGCTTAAAAAAGCCGGTCTTGACTGTTTTGAGCCGCTTGGTGCTTTTTATGCTTTTCCGAGCATAGAAAAATCCGGCATGAGTTCGGATGAATTTTGTGAAAAGCTTCTCTATTCAAAGCATGTTGCGGTTATTCCCGGTACGGCTTTCGGAGAAGGCGGAGAGGGGCACATTCGCGTTTCCTACTGTTACTCCCTTGACCACCTTAAAACAGCCTTGGAAAAAATTGAGGAATTTATGAGCGAAATATGAGAAAACTATCAGTAAAAGCCTACGGAAAGCTCAATCTTACCCTCGACTGTCTTGACAAGCGTCCAGACGGTTACCACAATTTGAAATCCATCATGCATCCCATCTCTCTTTACGACCTTGTCACGTTGGAAAAGACCGAAAAAAATGACATTGAGGTTGACTGTGACTTTGTAAGCAAGACAGACAATTTGGTTTTCAAGGCGGCGAATGCCTTTTTTGAATCTTCCGGCATAACTGACAGAGGCATAAAG
>CABMOR010000125.1 GCA_902388225.1 uncultured Oscillospiraceae bacterium
CAAAACCGGCGAAAGGATAATCAACACCAAGGCGGCCACCGTAATATCAAAAGCCCGTTTTAAAAACAACTGGAAGGTCTTTTTTCTCAAGCTCTCAAAATAGGGCTTGACCTCGGCCAGCCGCACCGCATCGGGCAGTCGGTCAAATTGCCGTATCATTGCTTCTCGCCTTTCTATGCCTTATGGTCAAAGGTGGGAACAAGCTCCCTGACCAAATCAAACATTTCGTGAATATCCTCTTCTTTGACCGAAGCCTCAAGTTTTTTAATTGTGGAGGCCAGCCAACTTTCGTCAAATGCCATTGGCTTCATTATCATTATCTTTTTGTTGGAAGTGCGGTCGACGTCCTCGTCGGCAAGGCTTATTTCCTCAAAGAGCTTTTCGCCCGGACGAAGACCGGTATAGATTATTTTTATGTCCTTGTCGGGCTCGAATCCCGAAAGGCGAATCATGTCCTTGGCAAGGTCGCTTATAAGAACCGGCTCGCCCATGTCGAGCACAAATATCTCTCCGCCCTTGGCCATGGCTCCTGCCTCAAGCACCAGCTGGCAGGCTTCGGGAATGGTCATAAAATAACGGCGCATTTCGGGATGGGTTACCGTAACCGGGCCGCCTTTGGCAATCTGGTCACGGAAAAAGGGCACGACACTTCCGTTTGAGCCCAGCACGTTTCCAAAGCGAACTGCCGCAAAATCGGTATCCGAAACGGTATCCATCATCTGCATGACCAGTTCTGTTATGCGCTTGGACGCTCCCATAATATTTGTGGGATTGACCGCCTTGTCGGTGGAAATTGTTATAAATTTCCTGACCTTGTGCATGACCGCAACCTGGCAGACATTTATGGTTCCCATGACATTGTTTTTAATGGCCTCGCGGGGGTTAATTTCCATCATGGGGACATGTTTGTGGGCAGCGGCATGGAATACGATTTCGGGATTAAACTCGTCAAAAATTTCTGTCATGCGTCCACGGTCGCGAATAGAACCCAGGCGAACCACGAATTTTCCGGCATATTTCTGTTTGAACTCGTTATCTATAAAGAAAAGACCGTTTTCGTTAAAATCCACAACCACAAGCTGTTTACAGCCAAACCGCAGGACCTGACGGCAAATCTCGCTTCCTATTGAACCGGCGCCTCCGGTAACCAGCACCACTCGGTTTTTTATAAAGTTTTCCACAACCTCCATATTAAGCGAAACGCTGTCACGGTGGAGAAGCTGTTCGAGGTTTATCTCCCTCATCACCATGTTTTGGGGTTCGCTGTCCGACTCCTCAATGGTTCCGAAGCGGCGGGTACGGCAGTTATGCTTTTTACAAACGTCAAGAATGCCCAAAATGGTCTCCCGTTCGGCGGTGGGAATGGCGATGACAACCTGCTTTACCCCCATTTGGACAATGGTGCTGTCAAGCTTGTCCTTTCCTCCGAGAATCTTGACCTTTTCAATCTTCCTTCCGTGTAGGGAAACGTCGTCGTCAATAAAGGCAACCACCCGCATGTTCATTTCGGGATGGCCGTTTATCTTTTTGAGAAGGTATGTTCCGGTCTCTCCGGCACCGTAAATAAGAACAGGGTCGGCGTTTTTGTTTTTCAGGGCAGACTCTTTAAGAGCCGAGAAAAAACGTCCGCATCCCCGTCCCACAACGGTCAGTATAAGCAGCGACATACCTATTATTATATATGCCGTGGGAGGCAAAAATCCAGTGCTTTCGTCGCCGGGATTCCGAATCAGATAGATATGGCGGGCGGCCGCGTCTCCTATAACCACCACACCCATGGTAATAAGCACCGAGACCCCCTGGTGGATAATATCGCTGAAACCGATGGCCCGAAGCACTCGGTTATAACATCCGCAAATAGCGTTTGCAATTATAACCACCACCGAGAGGGCGGCGATAAACAGCAGACGGTTGTGCTCGTAATAAGGAGGGACCTTATAAAAATTCCAGAAGGTCTGGGATATTGCCAGGGTAACCGAAACGGCCACCGAAATTATATCCCATATTATAAGGGTCGCCGAAGGGAGAATGCCCTTTAATTTCTTCATTTTTATACTCAGCTCCGATATTTGATAATACAAAATTCACCGCCCTTTTAAAGGGCGCAGGTATACTCATTAGCATAGCCATTATACGATTTAGGGAAAAGAATGTCAACAGATTTTTGGTGTCAATGCTGTTACCTTAATTGCTCTTTCCGGTAGGCCGAGGTGTTTCTTTTTAAATTTCTCGCAAAACGGAACATTCCCTTTAGGTATAACCCCATCACTTCTTTTGCCGCTCTTGCATTTTTCGGCCTTATTTGCTATCATATAGGTCGGAAATAAAGGAGTTGAGTTTTTGGAAAGGCGAAAAATGTTCTTTAAGGGAGTTCGGCACGGAGTGCCGATTTTTTTGGGATACCTTTCGGTTTCCTTCGGGTTTGGGATTTTGGCGGTTAAAAGCGGCATTTCTGCCTTTTTTGCCACCCTCATTTCACTTACCAATCTAACCTCGGCCGGGCAGGCCGCCGGGGTACTTATTATTGCCTCGGGGGGAACGCTCATTGAAATGATACTGACCCAAGCGGTTATAAATGTTCGGTATTCGCTCATGGGAATCTCTCTTTCCCAAAGGCTTTCTCCCGACTTTACAACCGGCAAGCGGCTGGTGCTTTCCTACGGCATAACCGACGAAATTTTTGCCGTTGCCGTTTCCCAGCCCTTCCTTGTCACCCCCGAATATATGGCGGGCCTTATAGCTATATCCACCCTTGGCTGGTGCACCGGGACGGCGCTTGGAGCCCTGTCGGGAAGTCTTATGCCTGAATTTATAACCAACTCCATGGGCATACTTTTATACGGAATGTTTTTGGCAATAATCATTCCCGCCGCCCGAAAAAGCCTTAAAATACTCACGGTAGTGCTTATTGCCGCCGGAATCAGTCTGCTTTTCCGCTTTTTAATACCTGCAGTGAGCGGAGGCTTTGCCATAATCATAAGCGCGGTTATTGCTTCGGCGGCGGGGTCGCTTCTTTTCCCCGAAGCCAAAGAAGAGGAGGAAAGGGCATGAGCATTATCATATATATTACAGCAATGGCGGCGGTCACATATCTCATACGGGCCATCCCTTTTACCGCCTTTAAGAAAAAGATAACCTCACCCTTCCTTAAACGGTTTCTTTTTTACATACCCTATGCCGTACTTTCGGCCATGACCGTGCCTGCAATTTTCTATTCCACCGGAAGTGTTTCCACGGCAGCGGTGGGCACGGCGGTAGCTGTTATATTAGCATATTTTCGCTGCCCTCTCATTTTGGTGGCTCTTGCGGCGGCCGCTTTTGCGCTGGCGGCCGGGTTCGTTTTTTAGATTCACCCTTGTGTTAACTTTATCTTTTTAAAAATTAAAAACTTTGTTTTATCTTTATTAAAACTTAATTCATATCCGTTGGGTATAGTATAAGTGCAGTAAGGAAAGGGGAATAATTATGAACGACAACTTTTTCGGAGGCAACGAGTTTGACGACAAAGATGTCATAAACAATGATGAGCACTCGGCAGAGCGCGAACCTGTGCTTCCCCAAAACGAGACTCAAAATTTTGATAACGACGGCAGTTTTGCATCGGAAGCATACACTCCGCATCCCGCCGAAAGCAGTTACACCCCCAACACCTATTACCCTCAGCAACCGCCCCGGCAGGACAACCGGCCGCCCTTTAATCCCAAGAAGCAGCCAAAGCCGGTGACCCGTTCGGGTCTGGCCATAGCCTGTGTGTGTGTTGCGCTGGCCTCAAGTGTTCTTACGGCGTCCATCTTCTGTTTCGGCCTTGCAAAAGGGCAGTTTTTGAATCCGACTGCCGATCCCTCCCCCACGAAAACCTCTATCGTCACCGACTCGACCGATGAGGCGGCGGTTCAGGCGGTAGCCGAAGCAGTTTCTCCTTCGGTTGTGGGGGTGGTTGTTACAACCTCATCCCAGAGCTTTTTCGGCAACGGACTGTCCTCCGAAAGCGAAGGCTCGGGCATAATTTACACCCAGGACGGATACATTATCACCAACTATCATGTTATTTCCGATGCGGTTGAATCCAGCGGAAAGATAAGCGTATACCTTGAAAGTGATAGCTCCACTCCAATTTCGGCAACTGTAGTCGGATACGACGTCAGCGCCGACCTTGCGGTAATTAAAATAGATAAACAGGGACTTCCCAACATTGAAATAGGAAGCTCCTCCGAGCTCAAGGTGGGGCAGACCGCCATTGCCGTGGGCAATCCCGGCGGAATGGATTTTATGGGATCGGTTTCCAAGGGCATCATCAG
>CABMOR010000126.1 GCA_902388225.1 uncultured Oscillospiraceae bacterium
GTGACCATGATTATGATGAACATGATGTGAGAAGCAAACATGGTTTCACGCAGATCGGCGATTTTAAAGACCTGACATATAAAAGCGCCAAAGGCGACTATACATGCCAAAAATGCCGTGGCGTTCAAAATCCTTTTTCCCCGTTCAGAACAGTTTTCCCTGAAGAAAAGAAGAAGGGGAATACAGCATAAAAAGAGCGAAGCTATTGTGATATACCCAAGTACCATGGTGTTTTCCGAAAACAAAATGGGAGAAAAGCGGGTGTCGGTTATCCGCCACAGCCCTATAAGCAGCAGGAAGTTCCCGAGATAGAAAAGCGACCGGGAATCGGTCTTTTTGCCGATAATGAGAACCGGCATAATAACCGTCAAAATAATACCCAAAAAAATACATACGACCGATGGCACAATCTGGGGCAAATCGTCCCTAAACTGCCTGAGCAAAATTTCCGAGCGGGTGCCGAGCAAAAAACTGATCCCACGGTCGGCAACACTTCGGTAGACCGGCGTTACGGTAATTTCGACGGTCTTGCCGTTATCTGCCGTATACAACGGTACAAAAATCCAGTTACAGCTCGGGGATGAGCCGAGGCGGTTTTTCTCTCCGGGCGAAAGACTGTAAACTGTTTGGCCGTCAATGCGTACTTCGGCAAAGCTGTGAACGGTATAAAATGCCAAATGGTCTTTTGTTGGGGTTATTCCCGACAGATTGAAGCTGTATTCTCTACGAAAACCAATGGGAGCAGACTCATCCTCCACGATATTTTCGGTATAGCTTTTCACACTTTCGCAGGGGTCGACCTTGCGCGTACTGTAGACAGAGTTGTGCTCGCAAAGACCCATGTAAATCAAAAATCCAAGAAACAGCACAAAAACAACGGTATATGCTACTGACACTATGGCATTCAGTCTTTTATTCTTCATTATAACACCTTATAACAACATAATGTACAGACACTCATATTCGGTATAAACGACACTCTTATTATACTCTTTCAAAACTTCATTTGCAAGACAAAAACGCATCCTTTTTTGGCGCTGACATATTTTTATATTAGCGGAAAAACCGCAAATGGGGATTTACAGGCCGCAACCAAACGTCTGCTGCAAAATCCCAAGGATTTCGCATAGCTTCTTTGTCCGTTCTTCGGAGGAAAAGCGGCCGGACGGTTTGATAAGCTTTTTACAGAGCATCTGATGATTGGCGGAGATTTGGTCAATGCGGCAAAAAACGGACAGACCGACCGAGCAAATACCTTGAGAACAAAATGGTATGAAAACGCCGACGAAATTGCAGAATTTTTAAGCTCCTTAAACCGGTGCTGGAATGAAAAAATGTGGAAGGAAATGCTTTACAGCCATTTGAAAATGACCGAAAAGGAAGCGGCATTAAGACTTGAAAAGAACTATACCGCCGACATAAACAATTTTGACGCCATCGAAAACGAGGCTCTGAAAATGGCCGATTATATGTTCTGCGGAATTGCAAATTGCCGCCTTTGAAAAAACGCCCTTAAGGGCGTTTTTTTAATCAGTCTTGTTTTTTGTCGGTACTTTTGCCGTAAATAAAAATCTTTCGGGCGGCAAAATTCCATATAAAGGCGATAAGGGTTCCGGCCACGCTCTTTATGATAAAGGGAACGCCGTCCTGCCGGGGGAGAACGAGGCTCATGGCCGCCACCACCCCGCTCTTTATGAACAGTCCGACAATGCCGATAATAACGAAGGATGTAAACTCGGCCACCCGGTTTATGTCCTTGCGTTTAAAGACCCAAAGAATACTCAAAATATAATTGACCACAAGGCCTATTATAAAGCCCACCGCCACCGACAGCACATCTCTCGAAAGGGTGAAAAGGCCTAAATTTATGTCGCTGTGAAAAACATAGGTCACAAACAGCCAACCGGCGAAAATGTCCACAAGGGTGGCCGAGCCCCCCACAAATATAAATCGGAAAAACTGTATAAAACCGTCGTCGGTGGGCTCGATCATGAGCTGGCGGAATTTAAAGTGAAAGAGCAGGTAAAAGAAATGCTTCATGGTCTCAAATCACCTCAGTCCTCCAAAATGTCTCCCACCGAGCCGCAGATATAGGCGGGGCGGTAGGGGAATTCGTCCATGGACGACACACCGGTCAGCACCAAAACCGTATCCACTGCCGACTGAATACCGGCGATAATGTCGGTGTCCATGCGGTCGCCGATAATGGCGGCATCGGCCGAATGGCATCCCAAAAGCTTAAGCCCGGTTCTCATCATAAGGGGATTGGGCTTTCCCAAAAAATAGGCCGAGCGTCCGGTGGCAAGCTCGATAGGGGAAATCATGGCTCGACAGGCGGGAATAATGGTTCCGCCCTCGGCAGGGCCGGTGACATCGGGATTGGTGCCGATGAGCTTTGCACCGTTCATGACAAGGCGAACCGCCTTTGAAATGTTCTGATAGCTGTAATTTTGGGTCTCACCCACCACAACATAGTCGGGGCAGACGTCGTTCATGCTTATTCCGGCCTCGTAAAGGGCGTTGTGAAGTCCCGCCTCTCCTATGCAAAAGACCGAGGCGCCGGGATGCTGGCTTTTAATGAATTCGGCCGTGGCCAGAGCGCTGGTATAAAAATGGCTTTCCTCCACATCCAGCCCCATTCTCTGAAGCTTCTGACGAAGCTCGAGAGGAGAACGCTCGCTGGAATTTGTGAGAAAGAGAAATTTTTTTTGCTCCCGGTTGAGCCACTCGACGAATTTTTTGGCCGGAGGTAGCAGCTCGTTTCCGTGATAGACCACCCCGTCCATGTCGCATATGAAGCCCTGCTTGGAACGAATATTTGAAATGTCGTTTGTCATATTTATCACCATTCAGATAATACTACATTTCCCCGATTTTTTCAAGATAAATGTGGAATAATTTATCTTTTGGGGACATAACCTTTACAAAGGCAAAAATGAAAAGAGGACGGAGCATATGACAAATACAGAGCTGTACAAGGATATTGCGGCCCGCACCGGCGGGGATATTTACATCGGAATTGTCGGACCGGTCAGAACCGGAAAATCCACATTTATTAAAAAATTTATGGATACCCTTGTATTGCCGAATATTTCGGAGGAATATGTAAGGGAACGGGCAAACGACGAACTGCCCCAGTCGGCGGCCGGACGCACAATCATGACCACCGAGCCGAAATTCATTCCCGAAACGGCGGTGGAGCTTAATCTCGACGGGGTTTGCAGTATGTCGGTCAGACTTGTGGACTGCGTGGGGTATATTGTGCCAAGCGCCCTTGGTTATATCGAGGACGAAAAGCCGAGAATGGTCAAGACCCCATGGTTTGAGGAGGAAATCCCCTTTAACATGGCGGCCGAAATCGGCACGAAAAAGGTAATAACCGAACACTCAACCGTGGGAATTGTGGTTACCACCGACGGAACCATCGGTGAAATAGAGCGAAACGAATACGAGGAGGCCGAAGAACGGGTCATAGAGGAGCTGAAGGAGCTTAAAAAGCCCTTTGTGGTGCTCTTAAATTCCACAAGACCCTCTGCCGAGGAGACAAGAAACCTTGCAAAGGAGCTTGAGGGGAAATACGGGGTAAAGGTTATTCCGGTAGACTGCCTCGGGCTTTGCGACGAGGACATAAGGAGCATAATGACCGAAATGCTCTACGAATTCCCTGTCAGGGATATTAATTTCTTTATGCCCGGCTGGATAAATTCTCTTGAGCCCGACCATTGGCTTAAAGAGAGCATTTTCGGCTCGGCCAAGTCCCTCGGGGAGGGGGTCTCCCGCATACGGGAGGTAAAAGATTCGGCCAGGAAGCTTTGCGAAAACGAAAACATAGCTTCGGCAAGACTTGAGTCGGCCGAGCTTGGAAGCGGCAGACTCTGGATTGAGCTAACCCTTAAGGAAAGCCTTTTTTATAAAATTCTCACCGAGCAAAGCGGCTTTGAAATTTCAAACGAGCAGGAGCTTATGTGCACCCTTTCGAGACTGTCAGAGACCGAAAAAAGGTACCGACGGGTCAAAAACGCCCTTGACGAGGTGGAGGCTACCGGCTACGGTATAGTTATGCCGGATGTGGAGGAAATGACCCTGGCCGAGCCGGAAATTATGAAGCAGGGAGGCCAGTACGGGGTTAAACTGCGGGCGTCCGCACCGTCCATACACATGATGAAGGCCGAGATAAAAACCGAGCTGTCTCCTGTGGTGGGCTCGGAAAAACAGTCGGAGGATTTGGTGAAATATCTGCTGGCCGGCTTTGAGGACGATCCTCTTAAGATTTGGGATTCCAACATTTTCGG
>CABMOR010000127.1 GCA_902388225.1 uncultured Oscillospiraceae bacterium
TTCAAAAATTTTCCTTTCCCATGAGAAACCGCATTATTGCGGCGCTTGGTCTCGGCACCGTGGTGGTTCAGGCCGCGCGGACAAGCGGCTCGCTCATTACCGCATCCTTTGCCGCCGAGCAGGGCAGAGACATTTTCGTCCTTCCCGGCCATGCCGGGGAATCCAGCTTTGAGGGCTCAAACGAGCTTATAAAAAACGGTGCAAAACCCGTCTTTTCCTTTTCGGACATATCGGAGGAATATTGCAATCTCTTTGTCGGTAAAATAGACCTGAGCGCGGGGAAACTTTGTACAGCCAAAAGCCGTTTGCCTGCCGGGCCCGCTTTTCATAAGCCTTTGGCCGTGTCCGAAAAGGCGGTTTCAGAAAGACAAAAAGAGGTGGCCCCTCCCTCTCCCTCCATTAACAAAAAATTTACCGGTTGCTCAATTCAAAGGGGCTTGTCAGAGGACGCACAGTTAGTGTATAATAGCTTCCGAAAAAATATTTCCCTCTTTGACGAGCTTTCGGGTTTTTGCGGCCTTGAAAGCAGACGGCTGCTTTCGGCTCTCACAGAGCTTGAAATAAACGGTTTGGTGACCCGTCTTTCGGGCAACCGCTTTGAAAAACAGAGTGATATTATATAATATTTAATAATGTGGATACCTTTCTGAAAGGAAGTTTTGAATAAATGTCTGATTTAGTCATTGTTGAGTCGCCCACAAAGGCGAAAAGTATAAAAAAATATCTCGGCTCAAACTTTGAAATAATGGCCTCGGTGGGCCATATCCGGGATCTGCCCAAAAAGAAAATGGCGGTCAGTCTGGACGGAAAATACACCCCCGATTATGAGCCGGTGGCCGGAAAAGAAGAACTTATAAAATCCCTTCAAGCCGCCGCCAAAAGCAGCGACCGCGTATATCTCGCCACCGACCCCGACCGCGAAGGAGAGGCCATCGCCTGGCATCTTGCCGAGCTTTTGGAACTGGACGAAAACGACCCCATCCGGGTAACCTTCAACGAAATAACAAAGTCGGGAGTTCAAAAGGGTATGGACGCTCCCCGCTCGATAGACATGAATCTTGTAGACGCACAGCAGGCGAGACGTATTCTCGACCGAATCGTCGGTTATAAGCTCAGCCCCTTCCTTTGGAAAAAGGTTCGCAGGGGTCTTTCGGCCGGACGGGTGCAGAGCGTGGTTGTACACCTGATAGTCAGCAGGGAAGAGGAAATCAGAAAATTCGTTCCCGAAGAATACTGGACAATCGACGCAAAGCTCAGCCAAAAGCCCGCCTCCAAAAAATTTGCCGCAAAGCTCCACACCACCCTTGACGGCAAGAAAATTGCCATTTCAAGCGAGCAGGAGGCAACCAAAATTCGGGAGTCTTTGGAAAAGGCCGAGTATAAGGTGCTCAAGGTCAAAAAAGGCACCCGCAACTGTCAGCCCCCTCCCCCCTTCATAACCTCCGCCCTCCAGCAGGACACCGCCAGAAAATTCGGCATGACGGGTGAACGCACCATGCGTATCGCTCAGCAGCTTTATGAAGGAATCGACATTAAGGGCATGGGCACCACAGGTCTTATCACCTATATGAGAACCGACTCGGTGAGGATCTCCGAAGAGGCAAGAGCCGCCGGAAATCAGTTTATCGAGGAACATTTCGGCAAAAATTATCTGCCCGCTAAGCCCCGTTATTACAAAACCAAGGCGTCGGCTCAGGACGGTCACGAGGCTATCCGCCCAACCGTTATTTCGCTCACTCCCGAAATGGCCAAGGAATCCCTGACGGGAGAACAGTATAAGCTTTACAAGCTGATTTGGGAACGGTTTATGGGAAGCCTTATGGCCGCCTGCGTACAGTCCACCCAGTCGATTGACATTGCCGCCGACGATTATATCTTCCGTGCCAGCGGATACACCGTAAAATTCGACGGATTTACCGCCGTTTATTCCACCTCCAAGGACGAGGAGGAAGAGGGCGAATCGGTGCTTCCTCCCCTTTGTGAGGGAGACAGCCTTGTGCTCCGCTCCCTTGAATCAAACCAGCATTTCACCCAGCCTCCCGCAAGGTATAACGACGCCACCCTTATAGATGTTATGGAAAAGACCGGCATCGGCCGGCCAAGCACCTATGCCCCGACCATTGCCACGGTCATCAAAAGGGAGTATGTGGAGAGGGAAAAACGCTCTTTAAAGCCCACTCCATTAGGAGAAGTGACCACCGGACTTATGCGGGACCTTTTCAAGGATATCGTCGATCCCAAATTTACCGCCAAAATGGAAGAAGATCTCGACCTTGTGGCCGAGGGCAAACTCGACTATGTTACCACCCTTGATAAATTCTACGGCCCCTTTGAAAAGACCCTTGAGACGGCCGAACAGAAAATGGAGGGCAAGCACGCCAAGGTTCCGGATGTAGAGACCGACGAAATTTGTCCCAACTGCGGCAAAAAGATGGTCATTAAAAACAGTCGGTTCGGAAAATTCCTTGCCTGCTCGGGATACCCCGAATGTAAGACCACAAAATCCATTGTCACGGTGGCAAAGGGCACCTGCCCAAAATGCGGCAAGCCCATTATCGAAAGAAAGACCAAGCGGGGATATAAATATTACGGCTGTGAGGATTATAAGGATTGCAAATTTATGACCTGGGATGTTCCCACCGACGAGCTCTGTCCGAACTGCGGAAAAACCCTCTTTAAACGCCGCGGCGGACTTATCGTTTGCAACAGCGAAGGCTGCGGTTATGAACGGGTGGCCGAAAAGAAGCCCAGAGGCAGAAAAAAGGCGGAAAAATCCGATGAATAACAATGTAACGGTTATCGGCGGAGGGCTGGCCGGATGCGAAGCCGCCCTTCAGCTTGCAGACCGCGGAATGGCGGTAACGCTTGTGGAAATGAAGCCCCAAAAACGCTCTCCCGCCCATAAAAGCGACGGTCTTGCCGAGCTTGTGTGTTCAAATTCCCTTAAGGCCGAGAGAATTTCCTCGGCCGGCGGACTGCTCAAGGCCGAAATGGCGCGGCTTTCCTCGGTGTGCGTGGAAACGGCGTATAAATGCTCTGTACCCGCAGGTGGAGCGCTGGCCGTTAACCGAGAGGATTTTTCAAACATTATTACCCAAAAAATACATTCAACCCCAAACATAGAGGTGGTTCATAAGGAGGCCTTGGAAATCCCCGACGGTCCCTGCATTATAGCCACCGGCCCCCTTACCTCCGACGGTCTTTCAAAAGCTATATCCGAGTTTTTCGGAACCGAGCATTTAAGCTTTTATGACGCCGCCGCTCCGATAATAACCGGCAAAAGCATTGACATGGAGAGCGCCTTTGCCGCCTCGAGATATGACCGAGGGCAGGACGATTATATAAACTGTCCCATGAACAAAGAGGAATATGAGGCCTTTTATAACCAACTAATAAATGCAGAGGGAGCCAAGCTTCACCATTTCGACCGACCGACGGTTTACGAAGGCTGTATGCCCATTGAAATAATGGCAAAACGGGGAGCCGACACCATTCGCTACGGTCCCCTTAAGCCTGTGGGACTCCGAGACCCGAAAACCGGACACCGTCCTTTTGCGGCAGTCCAGCTTCGCAAGGAAAACCGGGAAGGAACCCTTTACAACTTGGTGGGATTTCAGACCAATCTTAAATTTTCCGAACAACAGCGTGTCTTTTCCATGATTCCCGCCCTGAAAAATGCCGAATTTGTCAGGTACGGGGTTATGCACCGCAACACGTTTATAAATTCCCCAAAGGTGCTCTGCTCCGATTTTTCGGCCAAAGCCCGAAAGGATTTGTTCTTTGCCGGTCAGATAACCGGTGTGGAAGGCTATATGGAGTCGGCCGCCTCGGGAATAATGGCCGGAATAAATCTTTCCCGCCGCCTGAACGGTCTTGACACGGTCACCCTTCCACCCACAACCATGATAGGCGCCCTTTCAAGATATATAAGCGATCCCGAGCTTTCGGATTTTCAGCCCATGGGTGCCTCTTTCGGTCTTCTTCCTCCCCTTGAAAACCACATCAGAGACAAAAAAGAGCGGTATACCGCCCTTGCCAACCGCTCGCTTGAGCAAATTAAAAATTACAAAGAAATGATTTAATGGAAACAAAAATTCTTTCTCCAAAAGAGGGACTTGAAAAGGCCGCTCAGCTTATAAAGGACGGTCAGGTGGTGGGAATCCCCACCGAAACGGTCTACGGTCTGGGTGCCAACGCCCTTGACAAAGAGGCGG
>CABMOR010000128.1 GCA_902388225.1 uncultured Oscillospiraceae bacterium
CCACTTGAAAATCGGGTAGAAATATACTATAATGATGTGTAGCTGTGCAGACAGCTTTGAGCTGTACAAAATTATACATTTAATAATATAAAATGGAGGATATTTTTATGAACGCACTCAACAAAAAAACAATCGAAGACATCGACCTTAAGGGCAAGCGCGTGCTTGTGCGCTGTGATTTTAACGTACCCCTCAAGGACGGAGTCATATCCAATGACAAGCGTATTGTCGAAAGCCTTCCCACCATCAAGTATATCCTTGAAAACGGCGGCAGAGCTGTGCTTTGTTCTCATTTAGGACGCCCCAAGGGAACCTTCAATATGGATTATTCTTTGGCTCCTGTGGCCAAGAGACTTTCCGAGCTTCTCGGCCAAGAGGTAAAGCTTGCTTCCGACGTTGTGGGAGAGAGTGCGGTCAAGCTTTCAGGTGAGCTTAAGGACGGCGAGGCAATGCTCATTGAAAATGTCCGTTTCCATGCCGAAGAGGAAAAGAATGATCCGGAATTTTCCAAGAAGCTTGCGGCTCTTGCCGACATTTACTGCAATGATGCTTTCGGAACTGCCCACCGTGCCCATGCTTCCACTGCCGGCGTGGCTAATTATCTTCCCGCCGTTTGCGGCTATCTCATCCAGAAGGAGATAAGCATTATGGGCGGCGCTCTCGAAAACCCCAAGCGTCCCTTTGTTGCCATTCTCGGCGGTGCCAAGGTTTCGGATAAAATCGGAGTTATCACCAATCTTCTCGACAAGGTTGACACCCTTATTATCGGCGGCGCCATGGCCTATACCTTTAAAAAGGCCGCCGGAGAGAGCATCGGAACCTCCCTTTGTGAGGACGACAAGCTTGAGCTTGCCAATAGCATTGTCAAGATGGCAAAGGAAAAGGGAGTTAATTTCCTTTTGCCTCTGGACAGCCGCTGCGGCGACAAGTATGACCCCGACTGTGATATGATAGTGGCCAATGTTGAGGACGGAATTCCCGACGGATATATGGGCCTTGACATCGGACCCCGTTCGGAAAAGCTCTTTTCCGACGCCGTTAAGGATGCAGGCACTGCAGTTTGGAACGGACCCATGGGCGTTTCCGAATGGCCCCGGTTTGCCAACGGAACCATCGCTGTCGCAAAGGCTCTTGCCGATTCCGACGCTGTTTCCATTATCGGCGGCGGAGATTCGGCTGCGGCTGTGGCCAAGCTGGGCTTTGCCGATAAGATGACCCACATTTCCACCGGCGGCGGAGCTTCTCTCGAATTCCTCGAGGGCAAGGAGCTTCCCGGTATTGCCGCTCTTAACGATAAATAATCTTTCTAAGGAGACCTTCAAATGAATAAAAAGCTAAGAAGCGCCGTTATTGCCGGCAACTGGAAAATGAACAAAACCCCTTCCGAGGCCAAGGCTCTCATTGAGGAGTCCAAGCCTCTGCTCGAAAAGGCCGAATGCGGAGTTGTAATGTGCGTTCCCTTTGTGGATCTGCCCACCGCGCTCGAGGCCGCCAAGGGCACCAACATTAAAATCGGCGCCCAGAACTGTCATTTTGAAAAGTCCGGCGCCTTCACCGGAGAGATTTCTGCCCCTATGCTCAAAGAGATGGGAGTTGAATATGTAATTCTCGGACACAGCGAGCGCCGCACCTATTTCGGCGATACTGACGAGACGGTTGCAAAGCGCCTTAAAGCCGCTCTTAGCAGTGGACTTAAAGTTATACTCTGCGTGGGCGAATACAAGGAACAGCGTGAGCAGGGCATTACTGCCGAGCTTGTGGCCATGCAGGTGAAAATTGCTCTTCTCGGTCTGACCCAAGAGGAAATTAAAAATGTTATTGTCGCCTATGAGCCCATTTGGGCAATCGGCACGGGTCTGACCGCCACCGCCGACCAGGCTGACGAGGTTTGCGGAATCATTCGTGAAACCGTCGCAAAGCTTTACAGCAAAGAGGCCGCCGACAGCATGACCATTCAGTACGGCGGTTCCATGAACGCTAAAAATGCCGCCGAGCTTCTTTCCAAGGAAAATGTTGACGGCGGACTTATCGGCGGAGCTTCTCTCAAAGCCCCCGATTTTGCGGCCATTGTGGACGCCGCTTCCAAATAATCGAGGTGGCAACTATGAAAAAACCTGTTGTTTTAACCATAATGGACGGTTTCGGAATAAATTCCGCTCACAAAAACAATGCAATCTATTCGGCCAAGACACCCAATCTTGACAGATTTATGAGCATTTATCCCCATACACAAATAGGCGCATCCGGAATGGATGTCGGTCTTCCCAACGGCCAGATGGGCAACAGCGAGGTCGGACACACAAACATCGGAGCCGGCCGTGTAGTCTATCAGGAACTTACCCGCATAACCAAATCCATTTCCGACGGCGACTTTTTTGAAAATCCCGTGCTCACCGGCGCTATGGATAACTGCCTTGAAAAGGGAACGGCCCTGCATCTTGCGGGACTTCTTTCGGACGGCGGCGTCCACAGTCACAACACCCATCTTTGGGGACTTCTTGAGCTTGCTAAGAAAAAGGGAATAAAAAAGGTTTATATTCACGCTCTGCTTGACGGCAGAGATGTTCCTCCGGCTTCGGGCATAGAATATGTCAAGGAAGCATATAAAAAGCTTGAGGAGATCGGCGTGGGACAGCTTGCTACCATGGCCGGACGCTATTACGGAATGGACCGTGACACCCAGTGGGGAAGGGTACAAAAGGCGTATGATGCCATTGCAAAGGGCAATGGTCTTAAGGCCGACTGTCCTGTCAAGGCATTGGAAAATTCTTATGCCACAAAGGACGAGGACGGAAAATTCATTACCGACGAGTTTGTAATCCCAACCGTCATCGGAGATTATAAGGGAATTGAAAAGGATGATTCCTTTATATTCTTCAATTTCCGTCCCGACCGTGCGAGAGAAATTACCCGTGCTTTTGTCGACCCTGAGTTTGCCGGCTTTGAAAGGGAGCTTGTTCCGCTTTATTATGTCTGCATGACCGAATATGATGCCACCATGCCGAATGTCAAGGTTGCATTTGCTCCCGAAGAGCTTAAAATGACCATGGGAGAGACACTTTCAAAGGCGGGCCTGACCCAGCTTAGGATTGCCGAAACCACAAAGTATGCCCATGTGACATTTTTCTTTAACGGCGGCGAGGAGGTAAAATTTGAGGGTGAGGACCGCATTCTCATTCCCACCCCCGATGTATCCACCTTCGACCTTAAACCCGAAATGAGTGCGTATCCCGTTTGCGACGCCGTTTGCGAGGCCATCGAGAGCGGAAAGTATGATGTGGTTATTCTGAATTTTGCCAACTGCGACATGGTAGGACATACCGGAGTTTTCGACGCGGCTGTAAAGGCGGTTGAAACGGTTGACGAATGTGTTGGCAGGGTGGTGGAGTCAACGCTGAAAATGGGCGGAGTGACCCTTATTACCGCCGACCACGGCAATGCCGACTGTATGGCGTCGGAGGACGGTACACCCTTTACCGCTCACACCACCAACCCTGTTCCCTTTATAGTCTGCGGCTATGACTGTGAACTCAGAGAGGGTGGCAGACTTGCCGATATATCTCCTACAATGCTAAAGATCCTTGGGATTGAACAGCCCGAGGAAATGACAGGGGAGAGCATAATTGTCTGATAAAAGAAAAGGTAAAAAGCGCCAAAGCAAAAAGAACCGCGGTGATCAAAAGTGGATTTACATCGCCGCGGCAGTGGCCGCACTGCTTATAATTTTCGGCATATTCAAGCTGGCAACCCGCAAAGCCCCCCAAAACGAGGACTCATCATCCGACAGCTCGGTTTTATCTTTGGACACCTCGGAAGATGTATCTAAGGACGAGGGAGGAGAATCTTTGGACGAAACTTCTCATCAGGGAGACAGTTCGGATTTGCCGGATGACGGAAGTTCGGTACAGGTCAGTGAGCCGACGGCTCAGCAGGGAAATTCCCAGACCTCTAACGGCGATTACATAACCCAAACCGCATCCGGCGCGGCAGAGGCTGACGCGTGGTATCTTCAAATCGCCAGCGTTGCCCATCCCATTCCGGAGGATTTTGTCCAGCCGGCCACCACGGTTATTGACAGCCAAGGCCGTGAAATAGACAGCCGCATTGTCGGAGCCTATAAAGATATGGTAAGCGCCGCAAAAGCCGATGGAATAAATATATTCCCCATTTCGGCCTTTCGCC
>CABMOR010000129.1 GCA_902388225.1 uncultured Oscillospiraceae bacterium
AAAAATAACGCTGAACCCAAGGATAAACCGGGTCCAGCGTCACGCTGGCTGGGATGGCTGGATTTGAACCAGCGGGTGACGGAGTCAAAGTCCGTTGCCTTAACCGCTTGGCTACATCCCATAATAAAAATGTAAGGCGAACAACAAACAGCAACCTATTTATTATCCGCCTCTTTGTGTGGGGTGGGTAGTCGGTCTCGAACCGACGGCCTCCAGAGCCACAATCTGGCGCTCTAGCCAACTGAGCTATATCCACCATATCCGACCCGATTATTATAACAGAAAAATTAAATAATGCAACCCCTAATTATAATTTTTTCAAACTTTTTTTATTTTATCTTGTATGTACTCTACCTGCTTTGCAACCGAATCTCCCGAAGCGCATCCTTTTGACCTTCTTCTGACAACCGCCGCCTCTAAATTTACGGCCTCAAATATTTCCCCGTCAAAAAGGTCGGAAAATTTTTTGTATTCCGAAAGCTCGAGCTGTTCAAGAGTTAAATCCTTTTGGGTACAAAATGCCACGATTTCGCCGGTTATACGGTAGGCCTCTCTGAAGGGCAATCCCTTTGTGCAGAGATAATCGGCACAGTCGGTAGCATTTATAAAGCCCTTTGCCGCCGCGGCTCTCATGTTTTCGGGTATTGCGGTCATGCTTTCAAGCATAGGTGCAAAGACGGTTAGACATTTTTTGACCGTAATAACCGAGTCAAATATAGCCTCTTTATCCTCCTGCATATCCTTGTTATAAGCAAGTGGGATTCCCTTAAGTAATGTCAAAAGGGTCGTCAGGTCTCCGTAAGCGCGACCGGTCTTCCCTCTTATAAGCTCGGCAATGTCGGGATTTTTCTTTTGAGGCATAATGCTCGAGCCGGTGGAAAAGGCGTCGGACAGACGGACGAAACGGAACTCCCAGGAACACCACATGATTATTTCTTCGCAAAAGCGGGAAAGATGCATCATTATCATAGCAATGTCGCTTGCAAGCTCGACACAAAAATCCCTGTCCGATACCCCGTCAATGCTGTTCATGCAGGGGCCGCTGAATCCAAGCAACTTGGCCGTTCGGTCGCGGTTAATTGGGAAGGCCGTTCCAGAAAGAGCACAGCTTCCCAGCGGGCTTATATTCAGCCTTTTTCTGCAGTCACAAAGACGGTCAAGATCGCGCAAAAACATCATTCCGTAGGCGCAGAGATGATGACCGAAGGTTATGGGCTGAGCTCTTTGAAGGTGGGTATAACCGGGCATTACCGTATCTTTATAATCCTCAGCCTTGTCGGCAATAACCCTTAACAGACCTTTTAGCAGTTCGGAAATTTCGTCTGTCTGTTCCCTTAAATAAAGGCGCACATCCACAGCGACCTGATCGTTTCGGCTGCGGGCGGTGTGAAGTCGTTTGCCGGCGTCACCGATACGCTTGGTAAGTTCAAATTCCACAAAGCTGTGAATATCCTCGGCAGATGGGTCGATCTCAAGACTTCCGCTATCAATGTCCGAAAGGATTTCCTTAAGGGCGGCAACAATTTTTTCCATGTCATCTGAAGAAATTATACCCTGCTCCGACAGCATAACAGCATGGGCTATGGAGCCTTCTATATCCTGCCTGTACATACATCCGTCAAAAGAAATCGAGGAATTAAAATCGTCGGCGTTTTCGTTAAGTGCGGCGTGAAGCCCGTTTTCCCATAGTTTCACAAAAATTCTCCTTACCGTAAATAAGCCCTCGGAAAGGTTCCCCGCCGAGGGCTTTAAGATCACAGATTATTTATCCTTTTTCTGAAGCATTGCCTTTACCTTGATGGGAAGCCCGAAGAGATTGATAAATCCTTCGGCATCCTTCTGGTTGTATACTTCGTCGGCGTCAAAGGTGGCAAATTCCTCGCTGTAAAGAGAATAGGGTGAGGTGACTCCGGCGTTTATCATGTTGCCCTTATAAAGCTTGAGTTTAACATCACCGGTAACATGCTCCTGAGTCTTGTCAACAAAAGCCGACAGCGACTCTCTTAAGGGAGTAAACCATTTTCCGTAGTAAACCAACTCGGCAAATTTTGCCGCCACAAGCTCCTTATAATGCATGGTATCTCTGTCAACACAAAGGGTCTCGAGCACCGAATGAGCCTTGTAAAGAATGGCTCCGCCGGGGGTCTCGTAAACTCCTCTTGACTTCATGCCCACAAGCCTGTTTTCGACAATATCGGCAAGACCGATTCCGTTTTCTCCGCCAAGCTTATTAAGGGTCTCGACGATTTCAACAGCCGACATTTTTTTACCGTCCACAGCCACCGGAACGCCCTTTTCAAAGGAAACGGTCACATAGGTGGGCTTGTCAGGAGCCTGCTCGGGAGAAACGCCCAGCTCAAGGAAGCCTTCCTTGTTATACTGGGGCTCGTTGGCCGGATCCTCAAGATCAAGTCCCTCATGGGAAAGATGCCAGAGGTTTTTGTCCTTGGAATAATTGGTCTCACGGTTTATCTTCAGAGGAATATTGTGCGCCTCGGCATAATCAATTTCCTCATCCCTCGACTTTATATTCCAAATTCTCCAGGGGGCAATTATTTCCATTTCGGGAGCCAGCGACTTAATAGTAAGCTCAAAACGAACCTGATCGTTACCCTTGCCGGTACATCCGTGGCAAATGGCATCGGCACCCTCAGCCTTTGCTATTTCGCAAATTCTCTTGGCAATGGAGGGTCTTGCGAAGGCCGTCCCCAGCAGATATTCTCCCTCATAAACCGCACCGGCTTTAAGGGTGGGCCAAATATAGTCCTCAACAAATTCCTGCTTAAGGTCTTCAATGTAAAGCTTTGAAGCTCCGGTTTTGAGAGCTTTTTCCTCAAGACCGTCAAGCTCGGTTCCCTGCCCCACATCACCCGAAACAGCAATGACCTCACAGTTGTTGTAGTTTTCCTTAAGCCAGGGAATGATGATGGAGGTATCAAGTCCGCCGGAATAGGCAAGAACCACCTTTTTAATGTCTTTTTTATCCATTTTAAAATCCTCCCGAAAGATTTATTTTAATTTACCTGAATTATACCACTTTATATTTATTTGTCAAGAGATAAATTTAATATTTTTTCAGTTTTTGTGCATAAATATTCAGTTTTGTAGGTTGAATATTCATTTTTTGTCATTAGTCTTCACATAATAAACCCTATATCCTCTTCGTCCAGTTCCCAAAGATTGTCTCCCGAAATAATGGAATTTACCTCTCCTCCTATGAAGAAAATATACATACAAACATACAGCCAGAGCATAATAAGCACAATGGATGTCAGGCTTCCGTAGACATGGGTGCTTCCGCCGAAACGGTCGGCGTAAAATGTGTAAAACCAGGAATAACACAACCAGCCCAGCGCCGAAAGCACCGCTCCCGGAAGCTGACTTAGCGCCGACGCTCTTCTTCGGGGCACCACAAGATACATCAGTCCGAAAAAGACCGTCAAAAGCAGCAGCTTTAAAAATGTCCGAACAATACGGTATATTATTTCAAAAAAGGTATTATCGGGAAGATTTTGTTTTATCGCCTCGCCCAGTCGGCCACCCAGGAAAATAATCAAAAGAACGAGTATTAGCGAAACAAGAAAGCCCAGAGTGTAGATCACCGAAAAAAGCCTCATTTCAAAAAATCTTCTTTTGTCATTTATTTTATATATAAAATTCAGTCCGCGCATAATGGCCATAATTCCTTTTGATGCCGCCCAAAGCAGAGCCACGGCGGAAATCGAAATAACCGTAAGGGAATTTTCCCTGTATATCTCAGAAATAATGCTTTTTATATATTCCGCAACCGTACTTGGAAATATGCCTGTGAGAGAGTATATCATATCAGCATCAACAAAAGGAATACGCTCCAGCACAGATAAAACGAGCACTAAAAAGGGAAAGGCCGAAACAATAATAAAGAAGGCCGTCTGAGCCGAGAAGGCCGCCACGGCATCGTGGGTAATTTTTCTCCCAAAAAGAGAAAATGCCTTGTATACAGCTTTTATATATTTCATGCCACACCCCTCCGGTTAAATGTTTCTATATTATAATAACACAATTATTAAAAAAACACAAAGACTTCTGAAAAATAATTTAAAAAAATTTGATTTACCTATTGATTTTTACGCCGGTATTATGTATAATAGCAAAGTCGACTGAAAAGACACGG
>CABMOR010000130.1 GCA_902388225.1 uncultured Oscillospiraceae bacterium
AATAAGATCGGGGTCGGCAGTGGCCTTAAGTATTTCCCGGATTGCCGAGGGCTGAAGATTGTTTACTCTTTTTGAAAAACGGTATGTCATTTTTTATCCATCCTATCCTACAAATTCGTGTATTAGCGATCCTTCGGGCAAGAGCTCTTTGTCCGCAGAAGCCATTTTTAAATAATCGCCGTAAATTTCGGCTGCCAGGGAGAAATTGTCGTCCCCCGGCTCAACCGCGGCTAAAAGTTCAAGTATCTGATCCCTGTAAATAGCCGGTTCAAAGGGGTGAAGTGAGTTTATTGAAATGTCGGCGGTATCTTTAAAGGGAAAAAGATATTTTTCCTCTCCCATGACCACTCCGGTCCACATATGAAGTGTATTTTTAACGTCGGAATTGCGGAAATTCTTATCCCTGATAATGCGTCTGGAAAGACGAATTTCACGGGGTGAAAGCAGAAGATTCGGACCGTCGTATATTCCGTCCTGAACGCTCACATAAATCTTAAAAATATTTTGCCGAGGAAGCTCGTCTAATATCATGGAATTAAGGGCGTGTATTCCTTCAAAAATAGCTATTCCGTCTTTGGGAAGTTCAAGAGATATTTTCTCCTCTTTAGGTTTGCCTTCATTAAAATCAAACTCCGGCATGTCACAGTGTCCGTTTTTTATGAGGCCGTTTAGGCATTTTTTCATTTCCTCGATATTAAGGGCGTTTATCGACTCAAAATCGTTTCGCCCGTCGGGCAATTTCGGAACCTTATCCCTACCCAGATAAAAATTATCCAGCGAGACGGTAATTGCTTTTTTCCCCAAATCGTTTATATATTTTTCCACAAAATGCGCCGTGGTGGTTTTTCCCGACCCGGAAGGTCCCGAAAGCATAACTATCTTGTTGGTATCGTCGGCGGCAATGGAATTGGCCACTTTTTTAATATAGGACCGATATTCCCTGTCGCATGACCTTATATAGTCGTACGGACTTGTGTGTATAAGCTCGTTTATATCGGTGTACTGGAGATTTACTTCAGAAGGGAAATTTTTCATAGAATTCACCTGCTTTTTCCTTTCTCTGTAAAATTTGGCCAAATCGGTTTATGTACTCATAGGGATATTTAAAATTGAAAATTCTTTCAATATGACTTCCCGCCGGGTCTTTAAGCCGGCTGACCGCGCCTGCACCCGCGGCAAGGACGGTGTGAAGCTCGTTCATCATATAAATATTATAAAGACAGTCATGTCCCTTTTTGCTCCATCCGACATTTTCGTGGTTTCCGAGGCATTTGCTCTGTCGGTAGAGATAATAGGGGGAATAATCCGCTTTATACAGCATTTTGGAAGAAACTTCAATCATTTCCGACACCATTTTGCTTTCGGCAGCATATACCCCGTTCCCGCCCTCCACATAAGAGGAAGAACGTTTCATGGCAAGGGTATGAACGGTTATGTTTTCGGGCTTTAGAGATATTATTCCGTCGACCGTTTTGAAAAAGCCCTCGGTCGTGTCCCCCGAAAGGCCGGCAATTAGGTCGGTATTTACCGTATTAAAGCCGACCTGTTTCGCAAGATTAAAGGCTTGATAAAACTGAGCCACCGTGTGCTTTCTTCCTATGTTTTCAAGCACCTTATCGTCAAGGGTTTGGGGATTTATGCTTATTCTGTCAACCCCGTGAGCCTTGAGGGTTAGGAGTTTTTCCCTCGTTACCGTATCGGGTCTTCCGGACTCGACGGTATATTCGGAAATTTGGCTCAAGTCAAAGCTTTGCTCAACTGCACAAAGCAATCGGTCAAGATGCTCAGCCGAAAGCTGGGTTGGGGTTCCTCCGCCGAAATATACGGTTGAGAGTTTTAGACCGATGTTTTTGGAAATAATCCCAATCTGTTTTATTTCCTCGCACAAAAGCTCCACGTATCCGGGAACAAGCTTTCCGGCGTTTGCAATGGAATGGGAAACAAAAGAGCAATAGCGGCAGCGGCTTGGACAAAAAGGTATGGACACATAAAGACTGAAGCTTTCGGGAAAACTTAAATCCAGGGCTCTTTTTTCGGCATGACAGGTTGTTTCGCAAAGGTCAATTTTACTCTCATCCACGAGATATTGTTCCTTGAAAACCGACCTTGCCCCCTCTCTTCCCTCTTGAGCTTTAATAAAAGAGAAAAGCTTTGCCGGACGAACTCCGGTCAGAATTCCCCATTTTGGAGAAAATCCGGTAAGATATGAAAAGACGGTGTAAAGCCCTCTTGCGGCCGCAAGTTCAAGTTCTTTGTTATATTCTTTTGAAACAATGTCCGCAATAACCGTTTGTTTTGAGGTTTTTGAATTCCAGCCGCATTTACAAACAATAACCGTTTTTTCCCCATCTTCAGAAAATTCGACCGAGGCAAAAAGCTCCGAATCGGGTATATTGTCAGAGGATATTATTTTTTTTGAAGGAAAAAACAGTCGACATATATTTTCCAATTCATATTTATATTCGTCTCGGTTGAGAGAAAAATACATCAATGTCCCATCGCTCTTTTCATAAAAGGATTGAGACTGCGCTCTACGTCAAGAGTGGAGGGCTTTCCGTGACCCGGAAAAACCTCAAAATCTCCCTTGATTTCATAAAGCTTTTTTAAAGAATCAACCATCTTTTGGGTGTTGCCCGAAGGCAGATCGGTTCTTCCCACCCCAAGTCTGAAAAGGGTGTCTCCGGTAAAAAGCGCGTCGCCGCATTCATAGCAAACACAACCTACCGTATGTCCGGGGGTGTAGATAACACGAAAGGTCAGTCCTCCCATTTTTATTTCATCCCCGTCATCGCATAACATGTCGGCCGAAACCGCATCCTGTTTAAGCCCGTGGTTTGCCGCAAGTGAAAAAGCCGGACTTGAAAGGCATAAAGCGTCTTTTTTATGAATGACGATTTTGGCACCGGTGGCCTCCTTTATGGCCTTTGCCGACAGTATGTGGTCATAATGTCCGTGGGTGAGAAAAATATATTTGAGATTTTTCTTTAAAGAACAAATTTCATCCACAAAGCTTTTGTGCGGAAAAGAGGCGTCAACCAAGGCCATATATCCGCTTTGGTCGTCAGTTACAAGGTAACATTTGTTGTCCATGTTACCAACCGAAAAAGTTTTTACAGTCATATTTTCTCCTTTAACTAATTGTTGGTCCTCTCAACCGAAAAGACATTGCTGATTTTGCCGAGCTTGGCAATAATATTTTTAAGATGCTCGGTTCCCTCGGTGCTTATTGTTATAAGAATTTCACAGTTGCCGTCCTTAAGCTCTCTTGCATTGACATTGTGAAGAGGCACACGCATATTAACAAGAGTATTTGTAACATCGGCAAGAAGGGATTGCCGGTCGACGGCAAGTATAACCACCGTAGCCTTAAAGCCGTCACCCTGTTTGTTTGCCCATTTGGCCTTGATCCAACGGTCAGGTTGTTCGCAGGCAGATATATCCTTGGGGACATTTGAACAGTCTCTTTTATGGATGGAAACCCCGTGACCCCTGGTTATAAATCCGATTATATCGTCGCCGGGAAGAGGCTCGCAGCATCGCGCAAGCTTTATAAGGCAGTTGTCCACACCTTCTACAACAACGCCTTCGGTGGATTTGACAAGTTTAGGCGAAACCTTGGGAATTACGGGATTTTGCGACTCGGGAGCGGGCTTGTAGTTTCGGTTGTATTCGTCCTTCATTCGGGGTATAAGACGGGAAAGAAGAATTCCTCCGTATCCTATAACGGCATAAAAATCGTCCACCGAATTACAGTGATAAACCTCGGAAAAATGCTGAATAAACTGTTCCTTTTTTTCCTCGGTAAAAACAAAATCACGGCGAAGCTCACGGTCGATTATAGCCTTTCCCTCGGTAATATTTTCGGCCCGGCGTTCCTTCTTAAACCAGGAACGAATCTTTGAACGGGCTTCGCTGGTCTTGACAATGTTAAGCCAGTCTCTCGCCGGCCCGTGATCCTGCTGGTTGGTGGTGATAATGTCGATTATCTCGCCGTTTTTGACCTTATAGTCAATGGGAACAATCCTTCCGTCAACCTTTGCCCCGATCATGCGGTTTCCTACCGCCGAATGAATGGCATAGGCAAAATCGATAACCGTCGAACCGACCGGAAGGCTGATAACATCACCCTT
>CABMOR010000131.1 GCA_902388225.1 uncultured Oscillospiraceae bacterium
ATCCTGTGGTTTCTCTGCATATTTTCCTATTTTATGATCACTTATATAAAGACTTTCCGCAATATATCAATTAGTTTTTGATTTATTCCTTTATAAGGTCGCAGGAGATGATGCTTACCGCCTTTTTAAGGTCGCCGGGGGACATCTCAACCTGACTTCCGACCCGACCTCCGCTAAAAAATACAGTGTCAAATCCGTCGGCCGTAAAATGTATAAATGTTTTGAAGACTTTTTTCATGCCTATGGGGGAGCATCCGCCGTGAATATACCCGGTCAGCGGCAAAAGCTCCTTGGATTTTATCATGGAAACTGATTTTTCTCCCGCCTGTAATGCCGCTTTTTTAAGGTCAAGCTCCTCATCCACCGGAACCATAAAAACATAATGATTGCCGCTTTTTCCCACAGTCACAAGGGTTTTAAAAACTCTTGAGTGGTCCTCTCCCATTGCGTCGGCCACTTCCGACCCGCTGACGACTCCCTCGTAATAGTGCTCCTTAAAGGGAAGCTTAAGGGCACTTAACTTTCGCATGACATTTGTTTTTTCACTTGCCATATTTATCACCTGAGTATATTATAGTACTCCTAAAAGAACATTTCAAAAAAACCACGGCAAGTCGGTCGCATGCCGTGGCTTTTAATAAAGTATTGGCGGAAATATCCGTTTTGGAGGGTATAAATCCCTATTTATTACCGCCCTTTAATAAGACGGTTTAAAAATACCGCATTATTGATGAATACAAAGTCCGAGAGCATCGTCGGCGGCTTCCATTACCATTTCCGACACGGTGGGGTGGGGGTGAATGGTAGATGCAAGCTCGTGAACGGTGGACTCAAGCTTGATTGCTACGGCAATTTCCGAAATCATGTCGGTAGCATGCTCACAGCATATCTGTCCCCCCAGAATTTCTCCGGTGTCAGCGTCGGTTACGAGCTTAACAAAGCCCTCTGCCGCGCCCATGCTCAGAAGCTTGCCGTTGCCTGCGGCGTTAAAGCGGCCTACATTAACATTGATTCCGGCCTCTTTTGCCTTTTCCTCGGTCATACCCACCGAAGCAACCTCGGGATGGGTATAAATGCAGCCGGGAACCAGGTCGAAATCGCAGGCAAGATTTTTGCCTTTGGCAATGTTTTCGGCCACAACCTTGCCCTGCTCTGAGGCGGCATGGGCAAGCATGGATTTACCGTTTACATCGCCGATGGCATATATGTGAGGAACATTGGTGCAGCAGCGGTCGTCTACCACCACGAATCCGCGCTCGGTATTCACGCCTGCGGCCTTAATATTGAGCCCCTCGGTATTGGCACGGCGTCCGGCGGCAACCACCACCAGATCCGCAGTCTCTTCAAAGTTCTTATCTCCGGTTTTAAGCTCGACCAGCGCCTTTTTGCCTTTTTTCTTTACGGCCATGACAAAGGTTCCGGTCAAGAACCTAACGCCCTTTTTCTCAAGACCCGCTTTGGCAAAATCGGCCACCTCCCGGTCCATGTTTGGAAGCACTCCCGGAGTGGCCTCCACAACCGTGACCTCGCTTTCAAATTCCGACAAAATGGTGGCAAACTCAAGACCGATAACGCCTCCGCCCACGATGAGCACCTTTTTGGGCAGCTTTTTAAGCTCTAAAAATCCGTCGCTGTTTAAAAGAGGCGCTCCCTCCTCCACCTTGAAGGGGTTGGGAGCGGGAACCGAGCCGGTGGCAATGATGAGATTCTTAAAGGTAACGGTTTCATCGCCCGCCTTGACGGTATGGTCGTTTAACAGCTCTCCGTTTGCAAACTTAACATCACAGCCGCTCTTTTTAAGCAGATATTCAACACCGCCCCGAAGCTTTTTGGAGGTGGCGTCCTTGTGGTCGTAGCATTTTGAATAGTCGAAATCCTTTAATTCGAGATTAACGCCGAAATTTCCGGCAGTCTTGGCGTCTTTATAAAGTTCGGAGCAATGAAGCAGAGCCTTGGTGGGTATACATCCCCGATTAAGGCAGGTGCCGCCGCATTTGTCTTTCTCTATAAGGACGGTTTTTTTACCGAGTTTTGCACAGGCGATGGCGGCAACATATCCGCCGGGGCCTCCGCCGATGACGGCAACATCATATTCCATTTGTGTTCAGACCTTTCTGTTCAATTGGTAAAGCAGAGATACGCCCGACAGGACAAGACCCGCCGAGCGTAATCGGTGTAAATCAGTCTTCGTCAATGGTCTTGAAGGATTTGCCCCACTGCTTCATACGGTCTTCGTATGCGTCATTGAAGCGATAATCTCTCCAGAAGGTGAGAATGTGCATATCGGTGTCGCTTTCGCTGTTGTCGAGGGCGTGGAAAACGCCTGCGGGAATAAAGATAACCTCGTTTCCGCCGATTTCGACAATCTCGTCGTCCAGCTTAAGCTTGCCCTTACCGTCGAGGATATAGTAAATCTCATCTTCCTCGTGAGCGGCGCCGCCCAAAGCCTTGTGAGCCTTGACGGTACCGTGGTTGATCTGAATGACATTGTCACGGCCTGTGATAACATGGTCAAGAATCATTCTGGACTCATAGGAATCTCCGTAAATAAGGGGTTTTACACGGTCAACTTTTACTTGCAGGGGAGGTAACTTTTTCATAATTTTTCTTTCCTTTCGGTTAAAAATTTATTATTAGACTATCATGAGATACGGGTTTTCAAGAAGCTCTTTGACACGGCTGAGGAACTGGGCCGCGGGAGCACCGTCAATAACCCGATGGTCGTAGGTCAGAACCAGATTCATCATGGGACGGACGACCACCTGACCGTCGCGGACAACCGGGGTATCGGTCATGGAACCGACCGCCAAAATTCCGACCTGGGGAGGATTGACAATTGCGGTAAATTCGTCAATACCGAACATACCAAGGTTGCTGACCGTAAAGGTTCCGCCCGAGTAATCCTCTTTTTTAAGTCCGCCGGATTTGGTTTTGGCGATAAGTCTTGCCGATTCATCATGGATTTCCGAAAGGGTCATGTTTTGAACATCACGGACGGTGGGAACGATAAGTCCGTTGTCAACAGCTACGGCAATGCCGATGTTGACCGAACCCTTTTCGGTAATCTTTCCGTCCTCAACAAGGGCGTTCATGCGGGGATGCTCCTGAAGAGCACGGCCGAGAGCCATAATAATGATGTCGTTGAAGGAGACCTTCTTTTCGGCCTTCTTAAATGCGGCACGAATGAGTTTTGCCTGGGTCATGTCCACCGCAACCTTGTGATAAGCATGAGCCATGGACTGAACGCTGTTCATCATGTTGTCGGAAATGACCTTTCTCATGCCGGTAATGGGAATAACCTTGTCTTCTCTGACGAGATTTGCATCGCCCGAGAGAATGTCGTGTTTGACAATCTTTCCGTTTTCTCCGCTTCCCGTAACGGTGGTTATGGAAATTCCCTTTCTGGCGGCAACGGCTCTGGCGGCCGGACTGGCCTTGACGGCGGCCGCCGCCAAAACGTCTCTTTCGATAATGAGACCGGAGGGGCCGGTGCCCTTAAGGGTTTTATAGTCTATGTTTTTGCGCTCGGCAACGGTTTTGGCTCTTGGTGTAACAAAAATTCTTCCCCCTTCAAGGGCAATGGGGGTGGTATCGTCGTCAGCCTTGAAGGCTGCGGGAGAAACCGAAACGGTGGCGGCGGGAGCGGCGGAAACTGCAGGAGCTGAAACAGGCTCCTCCTTTTTCTCCTCTTTTTTCTTGGGAAGAAGCTCGGAATAATCCTCGCCCTTTTTGCCGACAATGGCAATAGTTTCGGTAATGGGGACGGTTTCGTCCTCCTTGGCCACAAGCTTGAGCACCTCTCCGGCGGCAGTGCTGTCTATCTGGATGGTGTTTTTGTCGGTCTCCATTTCAAAAAGAGGCTGACCGATTTCAACCTTGTCTCCCTCCTTGACAAGCCACTTGGTAATGGTGCCCTCGGTCATTTGAAGACCCTGTTTGGGCATAATTATTTTTTCAGCCATGTGAAGTCTTCCTTTCCGAATTATTTATAAAGAGTACGTTTAACGGCGTTTATAATGTCTTCGGGCTGAGGAACTACGGCATTTTCAAGGCCGAGGTTGAAGGGAAGCGGGCACTGCTTTGCACCAAGGCGCTCGATGGGAG
>CABMOR010000132.1 GCA_902388225.1 uncultured Oscillospiraceae bacterium
AAAAAGCGAGCATCCGCTGGCACGGGCAATCACTCAAAGAGCGGAGCAGGAAGGTTTGGCGGCCGTTGAGGTAGAGCAGTTCAAGGCATTACCGGGCAACGGACTTACCGCATTCCTTGACGGTGCTGTCCTGTTTGGCGGCAGTTATAAATTTATCAGCGAACAAATCCCTGTGCCTGATGAAATAAAAGGAAAATCCGAGCGGCTCTCGGAAGAAGGAAAAACGCCCTTGTTCTTTACCTTGGACGGTGAGCTTTACGGTATTATCGCCGTTGCGGATATTATCAAAGAGGACAGTCCGCAGGCCATAAAGGAAATGCAAAATATGGGCATCCATGTGGTGATGCTGACAGGCGATAACGAGCGCACGGCTAAAGCAATCGGAGCAAAGGCCGGTGTCGATGAAGTGATTGCCGGTGTGCTCCCCGACGGCAAGGAAAGTGTAATCCGTGAGCTTAAGAAACAAGGAAATGTCATCATGGTCGGTGACGGCGTCAATGACGCTCCGGCGCTTACAAGCGCTGATATCGGCATCGCCATTGGCGCAGGAGCAGATGTTGCGATTGACGCGGCGGATGTGGTACTGATGAAAAGCCGCCTGTCTGATGTTCCTGCGGCAATCCGTTTGAGCCGTGCAACGTTGCGAAACATTCACGAAAATCTGTTTTGGGCATTTATCTATAACATTATCGGTATTCCTTTGGCGGCCGGCGTATTTATCAGCATACTCGGCTGGCAGTTAAATCCCATGTTTGCTGCAGCGGCAATGAGTCTGTCCAGCTTCAGCGTGGTCACCAACGCACTGCGCTTAAATTTCTTCCGGATGCATGATTCCAGACGGGATCACAAAATCAAGAATAAATCAAAAACCACAACCGAAAAGGAGACAAAAACTATGGAAAAGACATTAAAAATTGAAGGTATGATGTGCGGACATTGCGAGATGCACGTAAAGAAAGCGCTTGAAGCACTCGACGGCGTGAAAAAGGCCGAAGTCAGCCACAAGACAGGAACTGCCGTTGTAACTCAGGAAAAAGAAATTCCCGATGATGTTTTGAAGAAGGCTGTTGCCGATCAAGGCTATGAGGTAACGGATATTCAATAATCAACCCATACCGCAAAAAAACAGGCACCGACACGCTGAATGAACAGCCGGTCGGTGTCTGCTTTATTATATAAGCTAACTGATTTTAAGAATCGTCTTACCCTTAGAGCCTCCGCCCGCAACCTTTGCAAGCGCCCCATTTACTTCAGATAATTCATATATCTTATCCACAACTCCGCAAAATTCATCTCCCAAGATAATAGGATTGCCGCCTTCATTGTATCCGCTTCTCCTTATTTTTTTATACTTTTATTCCTTAAAGATTTTTATGCGTCCGTTTTTCTGGTAAATGATACTCCTACCACTCTTGGACCGGCGTTTGCCGCAACTGCCGCACCGATTTGGTAGTTCGCCTCCGGTTCATAACCGAGTTTTTCAACCATAATATGACGCAAATCCTCAAGACACGTTTTATCATTACCGTAGACCAGCTCGTAGGGAGTGCCCGGTTCCATGTCGGCAATACTCATCTCCGCAACCCTTTCCACCAAGCTGCGTTCTCCTCGGCATTTGGCAGCCGTGGTAATTCCGCTGTCAAATATTTTCATTACCGGTTTCAAATTAAGAGCAGTACCGACAAACGCCGCCGCTGTGGGAATTCTACCCGATTTTGCGGCGTATTTCAAATCATAGATTCCGAAATATATTTGCCGCCGCGGAAGAATGTCGGTCAAATACTTAATAATTTCCTCTGCCGAGGACCCTTCTTCCTTCATTTTTGCCGCGTTGACCACAGGTGCGCCGTAAATAGCGTTATATCCCATTCCGTCAAGGCTGTGAATATGCATTACATCTCGATACTCGGGATATTCCTCATAGAAAAGGTCAATCGCCTGTACCGAGTTATTATAGGTAGATGAGCCCTTGGAATTTATCAGCCCCAAAATCAGGTCGGTAACGCCGTCCTGTGCCTGCTTAAGATATATCTGGGTGAACTCGAACGGGTTTATCTGAGAGGTTTTTGGTATTTCATCATATTGTGTCATTAAGTCGAAGAACTGTTCATTGTCAAAATCCACTCGGCTTGTATAGCTTTTGTCTCCCAGCGTGATTGGGAAAGGGATGACCGAAATGGAGTATTTTTGTTCGTCTGCATAGGAAATGTCGCTGGCGGAATCTGTCATAATCTTTATTTAACCCATATTCTTACCTTCCATTAAACAAATAATTTAAGATTTTTTGCCCGTCCGGGTATTCTTTTTCTGAGTGATTCCCGACTTTTCTGTGTCCCTTTCCATTACAAAAACAGCTCGTTTGCTTTTCTGACCGAACAAGCCTTTTTGATGGCCAAAGCCGCAACGGATACCATAGTGCCGTTGACTTTTCTGGCGTTATGGGGACACTGCTTCACACAGCGCATACAGGAAATGCACTTCTTGCTATCTGCCGAAAGTGTTAGGGGATCGATTGCCTGCACAGGACAGTTTTTCGCACAAACGCCGCATTTCACACAGGTCTTGGACGGCTTCGGCACAAGTCCGCCGCCGCCCGCCTTTTTGTAAGGACGGTTACCCGGAACAGATGCTGCCGATTCTGTCTTGTCTGAAATCTGCCGTGCAAACTCAGCCAACTGTTTCTCATCTGACGCGTCGGGTCTGTTTGCGGCATACTGTGGGAGGATGGAATGCTGTGCAACAGCAGCGACAGCCGCAACGACCCGGAAACCGCATTCTTTTGCGGCGTCTTCCATTTCTGCAAGCGTGTCCTCATAAGCACGGTTTCCGTATACACAAACAAGGGTACATTTCGCACCGTTCCCTGCAATTTTCTTAAGCCTCTCGATTGCCACGGCGGGAGCCCGTCCTCCGAATGAGGGCATGGCAATTAGCACCCGATCTTCTTTGCCGATTGCACACCCTGAAAAATCGGTTTTAGGATTGCTCAGATCGATTTTTATGGTGCTTTCGCTCCACTGTCTGCTGATAATGTGGGATACCTTTTCTGTGCCGCCTGTGGGACTGAAAATGATTTCTACGGTGTTCATATGTATTTCCTCCTGTTATTATATCCTTTTGCGTATGTCTGCAATGCAGTCGGCAAGGGTTTTGCCCGAAAGTAAGCGGGCGAAGCCTTCTTCGATCTCCGCAAACATATCGGTCAGCACCGGCCTGATATGGCGGCCGACAACACACCCGTCGTTGGAATTTTGGTGGATATCCAAAAGGTGAATCTTCGCTCCTTCCGTAACCGCCTGATATACCTGAAGAAGCGTCAGCTGTTTTGGGGGAACCTCAAGAGAATAGCCGCCGATTCCTCTGTGTCCGTCAATAATTGCCGCCCTTTTCAAAAGCGAAAGTATTTTGCGGATATAGCTGGCATTCGTCCCTACGCTTTGAGCCATTTGCTCGGAATTTATATGGTTTTGGGATTCTGAAATCAGAATCAGTATATGTACGGCAACCGAAAATTTTGTGTCCATTCTTTTTACCTCCTTTGATTATCCTTGAAACTTAAATATCATTCGTTCTTTCTATTATAGTACTTGTATCACATACAGATACATCTTACAGTGTTTTCAGCTTTCTGTCAAGAGGTTCTGATGACTGTATAAGTAAAACGATAGAGATTCTACGTTCTATCGTCTTTTCTCTTAAATATAAATGATTTCATTATTCATGATTTCCGTTGCATACCACCGGTTTACCGGTGGTTATGATTCAGTAAATGATTTTGAGTCACCGTTTAAAGCTCTATGGTACATCCTCCAACCGGACGAAGGGAAATTCTTTTGCAGGAGTCCTTTCCGATTATTCGGTTTATGCTGTCTGAAAAATTGGCCTGAACTGTTCCCCCAAAGCCTCCTCCGTGAATTCGCACAGCGCCTTTTTCCCCCAAAAGCCTTTTGCAAAGGGCAAGGGTAAAGGTGGCGGCCTGTTCTTTCGGATTCTTTTGAGAGTGGATATTTTGCAAAAGGGTCTGGGAGGAAAGACCCGACCGGTTTACAAGCCGTAAAAACAGGTCGAAATTCCCTCTTTCAAGAGCCTTAAACTCTTCCTTTG
>CABMOR010000133.1 GCA_902388225.1 uncultured Oscillospiraceae bacterium
TTACCACATCTATGTTTGACACCTGATTTTTTTTTGCGTTTCTTTTGGTATAAAACAGGGGCTTTTCAAAAAAATCCGCCGCCGTAACATGGGAATTTTTCAGACTCTTCGCAAGGGCTATTCCAACACATCCGCTTCCGCAGCAGAGATCGAGAATCTTGGGGCTTTTCATGTCCTTTGCGGCCCTTAGCGCCTCGTCCACCAGGATTTCGGTGTCCGGGCGGGGGATAAGTACCCCTTCACCCACATCAAAATTCAGCGAATAGAATTCCCAAAATCCGAGAATGTACTGAAGGGGCTCGCCGGCTGTTCTGCGTTTAATAAGGTCTTGGAAAATCTCGTTTTCCCTTTCTGTCACAAGCCTGGATTTTTGAGTATAAACATACTCTTTTTTTATTTCAAGAGCCTTGCACAAAAGCTCGACAGCCTCAAACTCCGGGCTGTCCGAAACCTCGCCCAGCGCCTTTGTACCGAGCTGTTTAAGTTCAAAAAGGGTCATTTGCCCCATACGTCGTCCTCGGGATTTTCGGGAATAACTTCCTTAAGAGCGGCAATAGCCACCTCAATCATGTCGTCGTCCGGTTCCTTGGTGGTCAGCCGCTGAACCCAAAGACCGGGAGCGGCAACTATTTTCGAAAGCAGGTTGTTGTGTTTTCCGCAAAAACGGATAAGCTCATAACCAAAGCCCATGATAACGGGAATAAGCAGGATTTTAACAATAATCCAAAGCCAGGTTATGGTCTTGAGCACCGGGAAAATTTTAAGAACAAGACTGGAAATAAGAATGCTCACAACCAGCACAAGCACCAAAAAGGAGGTTCCGCATCGGGGATGAAACCTGGACTGCTTTTTAATGTTTTCCACCGTCAAAGGCAGGCCCTTTTCATAACAGAATATGGATTTATGTTCGGCTCCGTGATACATATATGTGCGTTTTATGTCGTTCATAAGGGCGGTCAGGGCAATATACCCAAGGAAAATAAATATCTTGAGCACTCCCTCGAAAACACCCTTCCACGCGCCAAGCGTTCCGCCTCCCTCAACCGCATTTATGGGGAAGGAAAGAACAGCTCCGGGGGTTACGAGTCGGTTAAAAAGATTGAAAATAACGGTTGGAAGCCACATAAACAGCACCAGTGCAAGACACACTCCAAGCACCCCTGCAACAGCTCCTATAACGGCCATAAACTTTTCTCCCAACACCCTGTAAAGCCAGCTTTCCCTGACTTCCTCGTCATCCTCGTCAATTCCGAGTTTTTCGGCCGATTTCATAAGAGCCTTATAACCCATAATAAGGGATTCAACCATATTGACCGAGCCTCTGATTATCGGCCAGCCCAAAAATTTGATTTTATCCTTTATGTGCTTTTCGGGCAGTTCTTCAAGATCAACGGTCTTATCGGGAAGACGGGTGGCCATGACCGTTTTGTGAGGGCCTTTCATCATAATGCCCTCCAGCAGAGCCTGCCCGCCTATGGACGTCATTTTACAGACCTTTTTGTCGCTCATTTTTTCTTTCCTTTCAATTTTAATCGGTTTTAGGTTTTATGGGAAGCATAATCGAAACGGTAGTTCCGATGTTTTCGGTACTGGAAATTTCCAGTCTGCCTCCATGGCTTTTGACAATTTCATCGGCAAGAGCAAGCCCTATTCCCGAGCCTCTTACCGACCCTTCAGCCTTATAGAATTTCTGCTTAACCTTGTCAAGGTCGGCCTCGGGAATCCCCCGGCCGTTGTCGCTCACCATAATGAGCACATATCCTATTTCCTCCTTGACGTCCACAAGAATATGGCCGCCTTTAGAGGTGTATTTTAAAGAATTGCTGATTATGTTAATAAAAACCTGCTGCATTCGGCCGGCGTCGGCAACTACGGTTGGCATAACTTCCGGCTCGGTATATTCGAGAAATACCCCCTGTTTTTTGGCCGTGTCGGTCAGGGTCATTACCGCTTCGGACACATCGGCCACAATGTCACAGGGAACCATGTTGTATTTAAGGTTTCCGCTTTGCATTCGGGAAAAATCCAAAAGGTCTTCCACTATGACCGAAAGACGCTCGGCCTCGCTTATAATGACCTCGATACCTTTTTTGGTAATTGTGGGGTCGTCTATAGAGGAAAGAACCGTCTCGCCCCAGCCTTTAATCGCCGTAAGAGGGGTTCTCAGTTCATGGGAAACCGAGGAAATAAACTCGTTTTTCATCTTTTCGGTCGACCCAAGCTCGCTTGCCATATAGTTTATGGTTTCTCCGAGCCGGCCGATTTCGTCGTCCCGTGGGTTTTCCGACGGCTCGATGCGGGCGTCGAAATCCGCCGCTATCTGCCTTGCGGTACGGTTTATGCCGGCAATGGGATTGACAATCGAACGGATAAAATAGGTTCCGGAAAGCACCAAAACAAGGAAAATAACAAGTCCCAGCCCAACACCTATCCACATTATAATGCTAAACTGGCGGTTTGTATCGGTCAGGGAAACCACAATTCTGACCCCGCCAAGGGTAATGTCGTTGCTCTGTTTTGATTTAATCAGGGTGGTGGCGGCCATGACCTTTTCCCCGCTTGAAAGCCGCCCTTGCCAAAGGGAAACCCCTTCCGAAACAGCTGACGCCTCCTTATAATCCTCAATTTTTTCGGGCATAAAACCGTTTGTGGACATGACGATCTTTCCGGAGGAATTAAGCACCTGAACCTCCATCCTGTCCCGCTCGTTAAAGCTTTCCACATACTGTCTCGCACCATTTTCAAAATCGGTGTAGGAGCCGGAGGCATAGGATGAAAAGGAGGTTGTTATTACCGATATTTTATTGTTGAGATATTGACGGACGGTGGAAAAATAATATTCGTGAACCAAAAATATAAAAATTATTTCCATCGCCACCACCGTGGCCGCCACGACGCTCAGAATATTGGTCGCCCAGCGGCGGGCAAGACCCTGAGACCTTATTGACCTGAATTTTCTCGCCACCGGACACCCTCCCTTCATCTTTTCGGCTTACATCACGGTTTTCAGCTTATCCATTTGTATCCTCTTCCCCAAACCGTGATAATATGTTTGGGCTCGGAGGGTTCATCCTCTATCTTCATTCGGAGTCTTCTGATATTAACATCGACGATTTTTTCCTCGCCGTAATATTCCTCACCCCAAACCTTGCTTAGTATTTTGGAGCGGTCAATGGGCTGGCCGTAATTTGAAAAAAAATATTCCATAATATGAAACTCAACCTGGGTAAGCTCGATGCTTTTACCCTCGGGTGTTTCGAGACATCTTCTGCGAATGTTAAGGGTATATCCCCCGTGGGACATTCCGTCGCCTTCTTCCTTGTTTTTTCCTCCGACCCCCATTCTGCGACAGAGGGAATTCACTCTTGCCACAAGCTCGGAAGGGCTGAAGGGCTTGGTCATGTAATCGTCGGCGCCGCTTGAAAGTCCGCTTATCTTGTCGGCCTCTTGAGTTCGGGCGGTAAGCATGATTATACCTATACGGTCGCTTTGGCTGCGAAGCCGTTTGCATACCTCAATGCCGTCAATTCCCGGCAGCATAAGGTCAAGCAGGGCAATGTCAAAATCTCCCTGCTTTTCAAAAAGCTCCATCGCCTGCTCTCCTGTTTCGGCCTCGCAAACCTCAAATCCGGCCTTTTGGAGATTGAGCACAACGAATTCTCTGATGGCGGCCTCGTCCTCACACACAAGAATTTTTTTCATAAAATGCTCCTTAAACTCAGTCCACAATGAACCTGAAATTGTTTTTAAGTCGGTCGAAAGATACGGCATACTGCCCTTGGTAGTCGGAAAATTTAACCGCAAAGGTGGTCTTGTCCGAGGAGGCTATGGGAGTATACCCTTCCGCATCGCCGAATTTATCGGTTTCAAATGTATCTATTCTGAAAATCTCACTTCCGGCGGTCCGGCTGTTCCCATTCCATTCGCAAAAAACCGCATTTCCTTTTTCGGAATCGAAAATAACCGTAACTCCGTCCTGCCAGTAATCCTCGAAAACCAGATAATATCCCTCGCTTACACAGTACCATGCCGACATTATTTTTTTAAAATCGCCTCCGTCAAAGGAAGACCAGTCTGTCCTGTAGAGC
>CABMOR010000134.1 GCA_902388225.1 uncultured Oscillospiraceae bacterium
CTTGACCGCACCATTCAGCTTGAAAACACCACCGAAATCAATCTTATTCAGACCGACGCCGCCATAAACCCCGGAAATTCGGGCGGTGCCTTGGTAAACAGCAGCGGGCAGCTCATTGGAGTCAACAGCGCCAAAATGGCTTCGACAAATTTCGAAGGAATGGGTTTTGCCATTCCGGTTGACGATGTGGTTACCATCTGCGACCGTATAATCTCCAAAAAAGACGCTCCTGTGGGCTATGTGGGTGTGGAAATAAGCACCCGATATGACTCGTCCACCCTTCAGATGATGGGTTATCCCGCCGGCGTGGTCGTTGCGGGGGTTGCGGCCGGAAGTCCTGCGGCGGATGCCGGAATTGAAAAGGGCGACATTATTACCGAATTTAACGGAACCGCCGTGACCGGATATATGGTATTTAACAGCGAAAAGATGAAATACTCGCCGGGAGACGAGGTTACTCTGACGGTCTATCGCGGAGGAAAAACCTATTCGGTGAAGATAACTCTCGGAACTGCCAATTCTTGATATATTTACTCTATTCAAGGGCCTCATCCCGGGGTCGAGAGACCGTTCCAAAAGGAATGACCTCTCTGCGGCGGCGCAGTTACCTTTCTGTGCCGCCGAAAGGGAACTAAATTTTGACAACGTCTAACTTTTTCATACTCTCCTCATTGCAAGCCCCGTCGGGTAACTCCGGCGGGGTCTTGCATTTTTATGAAGCATAATAAAAACACCATGGCAAAACTCCCGGTAAGGCAGATCTCCCCGCCGAAGTTACACAGGAGATTACAGGGACTTTGAATGAAGCTTTTGGCAAAGAGTGCCATTCACCGCCCCTCAAACACATCATATATTCCTGATTTTTCGGGATATTTTCAGTAACAAAAATCTTCGTGCAAAACTGCTATTCACTCCAAACAGATAAGCCTTTGCGTAGGGCAAAGAAAAATCCACGGCAGGAAAGACTCCTTGCCGTGGATTTTTAGTTTACTGTCGGCAGAAAACATACGCTTTAAAGCATACAAATCTCTGTGTGCGGCCGTCCCAAGTGTTGCCTTTTTAGGCTGATTTCAAACGCTTGGGCAAAAGCCCTGCTTTAAATTTTACAGCGCAGCTCTTAAATCCTGCCTCATCCGTCTTTACTCCGACCGCAGAGCTACCACAGGGTCCTTCTTTGCGGCGCTTCTTGACGGAATAACACCCGCAAAGAGTGTGAGCACAACGCTTATTAAAACCAGAACAATCGCCGCCGGTACAGGAAGATATGCGCTCAGATTCCCTATGCCGGTCAAATGGTGCAGAATTAGATTAATGGGAATGCACAGAAGGTAGGTAATAAGCACACCCAGCAGTCCCGAGGAGAATCCTATAATCACGGTCTCTGCATTGAACATGTTGGAAACATTTTTCTTGGAAGCTCCGATAGCTCGGAGTATGCCGATTTCTTTTGTTCTTTCCTGAACCGAAATCAGGGTAATTACTCCAATCATAATGGAGGAAACAATAAGCGAAACAGCCACAAAAGCCATAAGAACATATGTAATGGCATTTATAATAGTGGTGACCGAGGTCATCATAATGCCCACATAATCGGTATACTGTATTTCCTCAAGGTCGTCTACCGTGTCGTTATATGCCGCGATTGCGTCCTCGATAACATTCTTGTTTTCAAAGCTTGAAGCATACAGATTGATGGTTGCGGGGCTGTCAAGGTCAACATAACCGAGTTCACTTAAATTGCTTTCATAATCCGAGTCGGAAAATTCCAGCACCTCATCGTAATATTCGGCACACTGCTGCGTCGTATAGCCCTGCACAGCCATGTCTAAGGCTCCCGCAAGCTGTGCGGAGGACATGACCGAAAGCTGTGATTTGACCTGTTCGGCATACCGGGTCTTGAACTGCTGTGAAATCATTTCGGAAAACAGCTCTTTCATCTCGTCGTCGCTCATGGCCGAGATATATGCTTTGATGTCGCCCTCGCTCATTCCCATCTGTTCGGTCAAAGCAACGGTCATTTTCGCTTCCATATCCTCCCGGGTCATGGCAGAAAGGGTCTGGCTGACGGCAGCTTCAACCTGTTCCTTTTGAGGAATGCTCATAATCTTTGTGTAGGCATCGGCCTTGCCGCTTTCATCAAGGTTTGAAATATAGTTTCTGAATTCGGTTTCCTTTTGTTCTTCGGTAAGGTTTCCGGTTGTTTCTTTAAAGGGAAGCCCGGTAAAAATATCGGTAGAGGGGTCGGAAAGCTGAGCGTTCACCGCCGGAGACTCTTTTGAATGTTCAATTACATATTCGGTAAGCTTGCTTGTATATCCGATAGAGCCGGAAAGCATGGAGGAGACAGAATCCTCAGCAGGGCGGATAATACCCGACACCTTTAGGGAAATTCCGTTGTCATACAGGTACCTAAGTCCTGCGTCGGTTTCTCTAAAATCGGTATAAAGCCCCGTGTTTTCATCAAGCTTGTAGCAGTCGGAATTTAAAACCGAGCGGAATTCCATGTTGCAGATTTCCTCATAGCTCCATTTATGTTCTTCAATTTCAAGTTCGGTTTTATCAAATGCCGCATCAACCACCCTGTCAATATCGTCTTTGGATTTAAGTCCGAGAGCGTAAAGGGTCATATCGTCCAGTTCGTTGTTTTCGTCAACTACCAGCACAATTTCATCATACCGAGTCGGCCATGCACCGTACAAAAGGTCGTACTGTTTTTCAAGAACCGGACTTATGAGTTTTCCGTTGTCTCCCGCAAGCATTTCCTGCCACAGAACAACAGACGAGCCGGTGGCCAAGCCCGACATGGTCTGCATACTGCTCATAATGCCGGTTTCTTCACCAAATCCCATCATTCCGCTCATATCCATGCCGAAATATTCAAGCAGAATATCCTGCAAAAGAGCTTTTGTGTCAGACCGGATGATGGTTCCGTCGGTATCTTTGGTATATACCAGCATATCCATATCGTAGGTATACTGAACACCGTTCACAGCGTCTCTCAGGCCGGAGGTGCTGTTTTGGTCGGCACGCTCGGTTTCGACATATTCCTTAAAGGATTTCAGGTCATTTTCCTTAGTTTCCATGCTGTTCAGGGAATTTATCATCTCATACATCATGGATTTTTGATAAACCGCATCGTTTTCATGCTGGCCGGAGGTTTGGGCTTTCCCCATAAAGGTTTCCATAAGGGTGCCCATATCCATGTGGTTGGCTTCCAGCGTCAGGGGATAGGAAGAAAGGGTTTCCTCCTGAATCGTATTTATGTAAGTTGTCATGCCTTGGGAAACGGCGAAAATCAGAGCAATTCCGATAATTCCGATGCTTCCGGCAAAAGATGTCAGCGCCGTCCGTCCCTTCTTGGTAAACAGGTTTTTAAGCGAAAGGCCGAAGGATGTCCCCAAAGACATGGAGGGCTTCTTTTGCTTTTTGCCTGATTTGACGGTCGCTTCAAGCTTGTGGCCGTCCTCTTTTCTTTCGTCGGAAACCTCTGTTTCAGAAAGAGGAGCCGAATCCCCCGTTATCTCGCCGTCCAGCATTCGGATTATTCGGGTGGAATATTTTTGTGCAAGATCGGGGTTATGGGTAACCATAATAACCAGCCGGTCCCTGGAGATTTCCTTGAGTATTTCCATGACCTGAATGCTGGTTTCGGTGTCGAGAGCACCGGTCGGTTCGTCAGCAAGAATAATATCCGGATTGTTGACTATTGCACGGGCAATGGCTACACGCTGCATCTGGCCGCCCGACATTTCGCTTGGCTTTTTTCCGAGCTGGTTACCGAGTCCAACCATCTCCAGAGCCTCTTTGGCACGTTTTCTTCGCTCGGACTTGGATACGCCCGAAAGGCTGAGTGCCAACTCAACATTTTGCAGAACCGTCTGGTGGGGTATCAAATTATAGCTTTGAAACACAAAGCCTATGGAGTGGTTTCGGTAACTGTCCCAATCCCGATCCCGAAAATCCTTGGTGGATTTGCCGTTGATTACGAGGTCACCGCTGGTATACTGGTCAAGCCCCCCGATGATATTCAGCATGGTTGTTTTTCCACAGCCCGACGGACCGAGTATGGACACAAACTCACTTTGG
>CABMOR010000135.1 GCA_902388225.1 uncultured Oscillospiraceae bacterium
TCAAATCCGGACGACATAAATATGCTTTTGGATTTGGGAAACAGGGAGGCAAACGACTGGCTTATAAATCATATCGACCGCCTTATTAAGAAATACAAGGTGAAAATATACCGTCAGGATTTCAATTTCGACCCTGCCCCCATATGGGAGCACAACGAGGCCGACGACCGCGTCGGAGCCATGGAAAATCTGCATATTCAGGGATACTACCGATATTGGGACGCTCTCATAAATAAAAATCCCGGCCTTTGGATGGATTCCTGCGCCTCGGGCGGCCGAAGGAACGATCCCGAAACCATGCGGCGGGCTGTGCCTCTTCACTATACCGATATTGGTTACGGGGATCATGCAATAAAGCAAAAACAGCACCGCTTTATGTTCGAGTGGATTCCCTATTTCCGCGCCCACAACCGTAGCTGGGATGTTGACGGCGAAATGGTATGGTTTTCGGACGACCCATTTTACAATTTTCATGTGGACGATTTTTGCTATCAGCTTGCCTGCGCTCCCGCGCTGACCGACATAATAGTCTACAACGCCGACCAAAAAAGCTTTGAAACCGCAAGGAAAAACCATCCCGTTTGGCGCAGAGCCGCCGAATTTATGACCAAGGCCGACTATTATCCTCTTACCGAACCCCGTTTTAATCTTGAGGATTTTTATGCCATGGAGTTTTACAATCCCGAAAACAAAAAGGGGTTTTTCCAAGTGATTTCAAATATCAAGGTTAAAAGTCCCTCCTTCACGGCAAGGCTGACCCTTGACCCGTCGCTAAACTATACCGTGGAAAATTCGGCAACCGGTGAAATTCGTATTATAAGCGGAAAAGAGCTTACCGAAGGGGTTGAAATTACATTGTCCCCCAGAACGGGAGTAATTTTCTTCTTTGAGCCGGCGGAAAATTAAAAAACTCTTGACAAAGCAGGGCAAAGATTATATAATAACCTTTGCCTATTTGGCAAGGCCTCGGTTTTTCCGAGCCTGCTTTAAAGGTCTTTGAAGGGAGGAAACGCGATGCTGCTGGATCTTTCCGGAGTTTTTGCCGGGAGCGAGTCTCTACCATTCGAGTATCAATTGGATCTTTCGGACCTTGATTTCTCGGGTTGCTCGTCCTTACAAAAGCCGGTTAAGATAAAGGGCTCTGCCCAAAACCGTGCGGGCGTCGTGTTTATCGAACTTGTTGCCGAGTATGTAATCTCTGCCCCCTGTGACCGCTGTGCCGCCGACATTGAGCGTAAGGAATCGCTCCCACTCACATATGTCGTTGTTCAGCAGATAGAGGGGGAGGATACCGAGGATTTCGTTATTGCCGAGGATTTCAAGGTTGATCTCGACCCCCTTGTTCGGGAAGATATCATTATCCGTTATCCGTCCAAGCTTTTGTGCAGCCCCGACTGCAAGGGTCTTTGCCCCACATGCGGAAAGAACCTAAATTGTGGGGATTGCGGCTGTTCAAAAGAGCAAACCGATCCGCGGCTCGACGCGCTCAAAGCCTTTTTTGATTAAATTTTTAAATAATACTTTTTATAAAGGGAGGTGCCGGAAATGGCAGTGCCGGCAAGAAGAATTTCCAAAACAAGACGCGACAAGAGACGTTCCAACGTCTGGAAGCTTGACGCTCCTACTCTCGTTAAGTGCCCTCAGTGCGGCGAATACAAGCGCCCCCACAGAGCTTGCCTTTCCTGCGGACAGTATAACGGCCGTCAGGTCATCAAGGTAGACTGATTGCGTAAAAAAGCAGTTATGCGGGTGTATTTTATACGCCCGTTTTGCTGTACAAGAATTTCTAAGTCATGGGCGGTTTTCGGATGGCAAACCGAAACCGCCCTTTCTTTTTAGGAGGGATAACGTGGCGGTAAAAATTTCAGGGGTTAAGAAGCACTCCCCTGCCGACAAATGCGGCATAAAGGCGGGAGATGTCCTTGTTTCCATAAACCGAAACGAAATTGAGGATGTACTTGATTTTCGCTTTTACATGACCGAAAAGAACCTCAGACTCCTGGTCGAACGAAAGGGAGAAAAATTTGAGGTTACCCTTAAAAAAGCCGACGAATATGACGAAACCGGCATGGAATTCGATTCCTATCTCATGGACCGTCAGCATTCCTGCAAAAACAAATGTATATTTTGCTTTATCGACCAGATGCCCAAGGGTCTGCGCCCTTCTTTATATTTCAAGGACGATGATTCCCGGCTTTCCTTCCTTTTCGGAAACTATATTACACTGACCAATCTGACCGAGCATGAAATTCAGCGAATTATAAATATGCACATAAGTCCGGTCAACATATCGGTTCACACCACCAATCCCGAGCTTCGCTGCAGAATGATGAACAACCGTTTTGCCGGTCAGGCGCTGGAGGCCATGTACCGTTTTGCAAAAGCCGGTATAAAGCTCAATACCCAGCTCGTGCTTTGCCCCGGATTTAACGATGGCAAGGAGCTTGAAAAGACCCTTGAAGATTTGGGTTCGCTTTACCCTTCGGTTCAAAGCATCTGCGCCGTGCCGGTTGGTCTGACCAAATTCCGGGACGGCCTCGAGTCTCTTGTCCCATTTAACAGGTACACCGCCTCTAAAGTAGTTGACACCATGGAAAAATTCGGACGGGAGTTCAAAAAAAAGTACGGAACAAGGCTGTGTTATCCCTCGGACGAGTTTTATCTCACGGCTCAAAGGGACATTCCGGACAGTAGTTTTTACGAGGATTTTTTACAGATTGAAAACGGTGTGGGGATGTGGGCTTCCACGAGGGATGATTTTCTTTCCGCCCTTAATGACGCCGCTCCCGACAACAAAAAACGCCGTTTTTCGGTAGCCACCGCCTCTCTTGCCGCTCCTCTTATGGAATTTTTGATGAAAAAAACCCAAGAAAAATTTCCGGGGCTTGATTATAAAATATACACCATTCGCAATGATTTTTTCGGCGAGACCATAACCGTTGCGGGTCTGCTTACCGGCCGGGATATTATTGTCCAGCTCAAGGGAAAAGACCTTAAGGGTCACCTTTTGCTTCCCGCCTCGGTTTTGAGAAATGAAGCGGACCTTTTCCTTGACGACACAAAACCCGACGATCTTGAAAGGGCAGTGGGTGTGCCGGTCAGCTATGTTTCGTCCGACGGTTACGAGCTGTTTGACAGCATAATATCACTTTAATTCAAACGCAAAAAGGGTGCAATGCACCCTTTTTGTTTTGCATTTTTTAATCGTCAAATCCGTTGGGATTGTTTTTCTGCCAGTTCCAGCTATCCCTACACATCTGCTCAATGTCTCTTTTTGCCGACCATCCGAAAACCTCTTTGGCCTTTGAAGCGTCGGCATAAACCTCATCCGGGTCTCCCGGCCGGCGAGGGTCTATAACATAGGGAACTTCCTTACCGCTTGCCTTTTGGAAGGCGTTTCTAAGCTCCAGCACGCTTACACCCTTGCCGGTTCCCAGATTATATTCTCCGCAGCCCTCATGGGAAAGGAGATAATCCAGCGCCTTGGCGTGACCCTCGGCAAGGTCCATGACATGAATATAGTCTCTGACGCCGGTTCCGTCCACCGTGTCATAATCATCACCGAAAACATGAAGCTTTTCAAGCTTTCCGACGGCAACCTGGGTGATGTAGGGCATGAGATTGTTGGGAATTCCTTTGGGGTTTTCGCCGATTGTTCCGCTTTCGTGAGCGCCGATGGGGTTAAAATATCTCAACAGCGCCAGCGACCAGGTGTTGTCGGCATTGTAAAGATCCCGGAGGATTTCCTCAATGAAGAGCTTTGTGCGGCCGTAGGGGTTTATGGCTCCGATGGGCATTCCCTCTTTAAGGGGCATCTGTTTATTCTGTCCGTAGACCGTGGCCGATGAGCTGAACACAAGCTTCTTGACCCCGTGATCCCTCATGGTTTCAAGCAGGACAAGGGTATTTATCAGGTTGTTATCGTAATATTCAAGGGGCTTTGCCACCGATTCACCAACCGCCTTGAGTCCTGCAAAATGGATAACCGCATCAATTCTGTTGTCGGTAAAAATTTTATCCATTGCCGCCCTGTCACGGACGTCTTCCCTGTAAAATTTAATGGGCTTCCCGGTTATCT
>CABMOR010000136.1 GCA_902388225.1 uncultured Oscillospiraceae bacterium
ATGGTTATATTTGGGTTTGAAAGGTTGATTTTTACAATTTTTTTGCCCTTGCCCCCGGTGGGGAAAACATTAAGAGCATAGGGCTTCAGATTAAATTCCTCGGCGGCTCTGTCAAGCTCGTTCTCGTTTGCCACAGTCAGGCGGAAGTTATATTCGTGCTCGCCCTGATCAATAACCGAAACATAGCGGTCGGGGCCGATGCTCGGCATGGTTTCGGGAATGGGATGGCCGCTGTACCTTGCACCCCTGAGCAACGAAAGACGAAGCTCGCCGTTTGAAAAGCTGCTTGCGTAAATACAATCGTTAAGCACCGCAAGGCGGCCTTTCTCTCCGTTTCCGGCCGTCAAAAATCTGTGGGCCACATTTTCTCTGCCGTCGCAGTAGAGGGTTTCGGTTCCGAAGGCGGTCTGGCCGGTGCAGTCGCCGGTTTTGAAAACGGTGGGTATGTGGAGCTTTAACATGCGGTTTTGCTCATTCCACAGGGCGTTTACCTTAATGTCCACATCCTTTCCCTGCTTATATACGGTGTACAGAATCCGCACGCCGACATGCTCAAGCTCGAAAAAGCTCTCCACCGCAAGCTCAAGCTCTCCGTCCTCCACGATCTTTATGTTTTTTCTGCCTCTGAAAACGCCGCTGTCACATTTTGAAAGAGGCAGGGCAACCGGATCACGACCCATAGCCACATGCTGAAAATCGGCCATTCCCCACGGGTCTTCATTGTCGATATAGAGGTAGGGCTCAAAGGCATTTCCCTCTATATATTCCTTTCCGTCTACAACATAGGATGTCAAAAGACCGGTCTTTTTGCTGATTACAACTCTCTTTTCTCCGTTGTCAAAAACAATATCTCCCTTGGGCGTCTCGGGCTCACTCTTTGCCGGTTCAAACTCCACAAAGGCCCTAAACCGTTTGACCGAAAGAGCCGGAAGAGAGGCCTTGAAAACTATTCTCTTTCGCCAGTCGAGAAGGAGATTGGATTCCTCTCTGATAATCTGGCAGGGAATTTCTCTGTCCCCGTCAAAGAGGCGGATTTTGGACTGACGGGAAATGTCATGATTTTGCTCGGCAAGGTTAAATTCACATTCCACATAAGCCTCGTGGTCATAGGGCTGGAAATTCATTACCAAAATGGGATATTCGCCTTCTTCGGCCGTCGGCTCGTTTTGGGACATGGCAAAAAAGGCCTTGGCACGGGAAAGCTCGGCAATGTGAAGTCCGTGATTTATAATCCTCAGGCCGTTTTCGATACCTCTTTTGGTGGCAGAGCCGGGAAGAATATCGTGAAATTCACAATTTAACAGGTCTTCGGTAATATCGGCAAGGTCCTTTTCGGGATAGCTTGTAAGTCCCGAAAGAGATGCGACCGAAAGAGCCCGTTCGGTGGAAAAAAGGCTGTTTTCCAGGGCTATGTGCTTGCGTTTAAGCTCGGAAGCCGAGGTGTAGCATCCCGGCATGGAAATACGGAGCGACTCCGAAAAGCTTGCGCATGGCTCGGCTTTTTTGAAAAAATCCTCGGGAGTGCTGTGGATTATTTTACAATCCTTTTCAGTCTCCATCCACTCCTTTATGTCGGCAAGATCCTTCCTCGAGGGTCCGCCGCCGTGGTTACCCACGCCCCAAAGGCACATCCAAATATCCCTATGCTCTTTATCGGCCTTAACTCCCTTTGCATGATCCTTTGCACAGCCGAAATAGACGCTGTTATATGTCGGCGAGCGGAAGGCCTTGATTTTGCTTCCGTCAAAGCCCTCCCACCAATAAAAATCGTCGGGCAAATTAAGCTCTCCGTCGAAGGGACGAACATGAATATAGCTGTCCTGACCGCATTTTTTTATTATCTGAACAAGACCTCGAGTATGCCCAAAGGAGTCAAAGTTCAGCGCCGTGATGGGATTTTCTCCGAAATTTTCCTTAAAGTATTTGTGTCCCACCATAGCCTGACGGACAAAGCTTTCTCCCGACGGCATATTTGCGTCTGGCTGGAGATACCAACCTCCGATAACATGCCATTTGCCCTGCTTTATGAGCTTTTTTATTTTGTCAAAAAGGTCGGGGGCATATTCGGCAATATACTTATAAAGGCTGACCTCGTTATGGCAGAAAATATAATCAAACTGATCTGCAAGATTGGCGGCACTCTGAAAGGTGGAAACTGCGGCAGAAGCGCCCTCCTCCCATTCCCAAAGCCATACCGGATCAAGATGAGCTTCACAAATAAGATGTAATTCTTTCATTTTGTCACCTCAAATTTCAAAAAACATAAAAGGCCGCACCTAAAAAGGCCCGGCCTTTAAATCAAATCAGTTGTTTATCGTATTGGCGATTTCATAAAGCTTATATTCAAAGGGCTTTTTCATTTTAAGAGCCTCGAAAATATCGATGTCCACAAGCTCCCCGTGCTGATAAGCCACAACACGGTTGCCTATACCGCGGGAAAGCAGATCCACCGCAGCATAGCCCATCTCGCTGGCGCATACACGGTCACGAACGCTGGGGGAACCGCCCCTCTGAACATGCCCGAGAATGGTGGCACGGGAATCAATTCCGGTAACAGACTGAATCTGCTGTGAAAGCTTTTCGACACCGCCGATTCCTTCGGCAACAACAATTATGAAATGCTTTTTGCCTGTATTCTTTGCCTTATAAATTCGGTCGATAATATCCTTTTCCACGTCAAACTCAACCTCAGGCACAAGAATGGTGGTAGCACCGCAGGCAATACCCGAATGAAGGGCAAGATACCCTGCACCTCTTCCCATAACCTCAACGATGGTGCACCGCTCATGGCTCTGTGCCGTGTCACGCAGCCTGTCAACCATTTCTTTACAGGTGTTGACAGCCGTATCAAAACCGATGGAATACTCGGTACTGGAAATGTCGTTATCAATGGTTCCGGGAACGCCAACGCAGGGAATTCCTCTTTCCGAAAGGTCCCTGGCGCCGCGGTAGGTTCCGTCACCGCCGATGCAGACAATACCGTCAATACCGTGCTTTTTGCAGGTCTGAATAGCGGTCTGCATGCCCTCTTCTTCCTTGAATCTCGGGCTTCTTGCGGTAAACAGAACGGTTCCGCCGCGGTGAATAATATCCGATACGCTGCGGATGTTCATGTCGAAAACCTCGTCCTCTATAAGTCCGTTATATCCGCGATAAATTCCTTTGACTCTCATTCCCTTGCTGAGAGCTGTTCTGACAACGGAACGAACGGCCGCATTCATTCCGGGAGCGTCTCCTCCGCTGGTCAGAACTCCGATGGTCTTAACATTCATTGAAATGCCTCCCAAATCCCAAAAATAATACTTGTTTTATTTTATCATCTTTAGAGAAAAAGTCAAGATATTTGTCGAATTTATCCCATGTTTTGCCGGTTTATTTAAGCACAAAGACACCTTTTTCGCCAAGTATTCTTAAAAGCTCGTCGGTCAAAGGCTTGTTAAGGTCGACCCACAGGCTTCTCGGAGCAAGCACCCTCTTTCCGCTGCTTTGAAACTTAAAATAAACAGGTGTCGTTCCCTCAAAAATTTCCAGTAGATTTTTTACTCTTTCATAAACCTCTCCCCGGTCGTCGGGCAGAAGAAGATGGAGTCCGTGATATTTAGAAGCCGTTTGGGGGTTTTCCTTTTTAACCGAATTTTCCGAAATCGATTTTCTCCCCGAGAACTCGTCGGCCGGGCAGATATTTTCGCAAATAACCTGGGTCGCCCGTTCCTCTCTAAGGCTTATTCTTCCTTCCACAACCACAACCGAACCTTCAAAAAGGGTTTTGGAAAATTCCCTCAGAGTTTTTGGGAAAACAAGTATTTCGACGCTTCCGGTCGTGTCCTCCAAGGTCAGGTAGGCCATCTGGTCGTTGTTCTTTGTGGCCTTTTTTCTTATCTCGCTTATGACGCCGCAAAGAACCACCCTTCTTCCGTCGGAATTTTTTGACTCCACCGAAAGAAGACGGTCAATGTCGGTAACTCCCCAGCTTTTTTTGCTCTGCTCATATTTTACAACCGGATGCCCCGAAATATAAATTCCGGTAGTTTCCTTTTCCATCAAGAGAA
>CABMOR010000137.1 GCA_902388225.1 uncultured Oscillospiraceae bacterium
CCAGCACAGCTGGTAGTATTCGTTACACAACAACAAAAAAGAGAGAGAAAAAAGTTTCTCTCTCTTTAAATTTTTATATTTTTTACTGTTTAATTTCTATTATTTTTACATTTGCAAGTTCAAATCCGGTTTCTCCGGCGGCAATTTCCTGAATCTGCAGCATATCGCTCTGAAGCAGTCCGTCGGTTTTTACCACAATGCTGACTTCGGTGTCATTTACAACCGCAACACACTTTTCAAAGCCCTTCGCCTTTACAAGGGTTTCTATGTTGTTTTCTTTTTCCCTAAATCCGCTTATTTTGACCATTTGTTCGTTGGCTTTGGCGGCAGAGTCGCTGTCGGTCTTGACGTTTTCGGCAATTTCCTTAAGTTCTTCAAGCTGTTTTTTGCGGTTTTCTTCCCTTTCTTTTTTAGATGTGGAAAAATAGTCGTCGCTCTCGGACGCCGAATCAGAATCCACCAGTACCGCCTCACCCATATTGCCTCCCGCATAGACATCGGTCACTCCTTGGGAATTACCCTTCGAAAACTGCCAGTTGAGATATACCGCCAAAGCCAAAAGAAGTATAAGCGCCGCCAGAAGGAACTGCCTTTTTCCTATTATTAAGCTTTTTTTCATGTAAGTTTTCCTTTCGTTTTATATTTAAGCCATCGGGCTTACGCACACTTTTGATTCGTTTATGTCAAGAGCGGTGGTAACAGCACGTTTTATTTCGGCCGATACAGCCGCGTTTGAACCCCCTTGGCAAACTATTACCACCCCCCGTACCTTCGGAGCCATTTCGGTAACCAGAAGGGCTTTCTGACCGTCGCTTGTATCTATGATTATATATGCGTTTTCACCGCTTTTCTTAACCCCTTCCGCATATTCTTCGTTTTTTGAAGTAACCGATTTGTCGTCCGAGCTTTTTTCCTCTTTGGCGTAGACATATTCGGTGCCCTGTTCAAAGGTTATCATGACTCGGCATCTGCCTGCCCCGGTTATTTTTTCAACCGTATTTGCAATTTTTTCTTCAAGATTCTCTTCATAATCTGAAAGGGCCGTTTCGCTCTCGGGCTTGGTTTTTTCCTTGTCGGAGGATGAGAAAAAGCTTGATAAAAAGATTAGGCCTATGCCCACAAACCCTGCTGCAATAAGCCATTTGGGTTTTATTTTTCCAGGCTTTAACCGATCTTCGAAAAAATTCATTCGGTCACCTCCGCGGTAATTCCGATTAGGGAATATATTTCCTTTTCTATTTTTTGCTTTGTTTCTTCATCACACTCAGAAACCACAATCCTTGCAAATCCGTCTCTTTCAAAGCTTATACTGAGTATCCTAACTTGGCTCTGCTCGGTTATGCTTTGAATTTCCCTTACGGCCGCCTGCTGTCTTATGCTTTCGGTTTGAGAGCTGACAAGACTTGAAAGCTCGGTATCAATAATGCACTCCTCAGAAAAACCGGGAATATCACTAGTCAAATCGGAAAAATCAGCACCGGCAACCGGGAGCACAACGCAGGCACAAAGAAAAACCGACAGCAAAAATTTAACTGCCTTTGACACCCCTTTTTTTGAGAGGCAAAGTCCGATAATTCCGCAGAGAAACGCTCCGCAGCATATGGAAGTTACAATGGATTTTAAAGCTGTCAAATACCGTTCCCCCCCATTAAAAGCACCGTAAGGCTTATCAAAAAAAGTACCGCAACGCAAACCGATACCGAAAGGATTATTCCCGCACCTTCCGAAAGCCCTTTAAGCAGTTCCTGACATCTTTTCTGCCCGAAAAATCCTGACACCGCCGACATTGCTGAAAGGCTTCCCCTCCATAAAACAATCTGAATAACCGAAGGAAAAAGAAGAAGTATTATACCGCATATTCCGTATGCTCCAACGCCCGATTTCAGCGCCGAAAGGCAACCTGCAACCGTTTCAAGTGCATCGGTGAGCGCCCCTCCCACCACCGGAAGGGAGTTTGAAAGAAAAAATTTTGCCGTTCTCCCCGAAACCGTGTCGGCCGAGGAATTTACGGCGCCGGTTACGCAAAGCAGAGCGGAAAATACCGTCATGGAAATTCCAAGCGCCCAAAATACCGCTTTTTTAATTCCGCTAACCAGGCTTGAAAGGCTTATGTCATGGCAAAAAGCCGAAGCCACCGACAGAGCAAGATACATTCCCGAAAAAGGGATTATTACCGTTCCCGCAAGTCCTGACACAAACTGTGCCGCTCCAAATGTAAGGGCGTTTGCAGAGACCGAAAAGGCCGCCCTTCCGAGACTTAAAAGAATTCCGCAGTAGACAGGAATAAAAGCAGCCATAAATCCGCAGCAGACCCTTATGGCCTCCACCGCAGAGCAGATTGCCGAACAAAACGGTACAACCGCAATAGAGCAAATGCAAACTGCCGCGGTAAAATCCGCCGTTTGGGAAAAGGTTTTTTTGCCAATCAGGCCGAAGGCCGAACAAAGAACAACGGCGCAAAATACCGTACAAAGGGATGTGAAGGGGGAAACAAAGCCTTCCTTTAACCGATTCCACAGACTCTGAAAGACATCCTTTGCATAAACGCCTTTTTTTTCGTAGTTTTTTGGGTCGGCGCCAAGCTCTTTAAGTTCTGTCAAGGTTTTATCATCCAGGCTTTTTTTAATATCCTCTACCCCTGCGACAATGTAATACTCCGAATATATTTCTTCAGGGCTTTTTTGCTCCTGACCGTAAGCATCAAGTGTTAAAGAAAGAAAACACAGCAAAATAATAATTACTTTCTTCATTTTAGTTCCTCTATCATTTATAAAACTGCCGAAATCATGCTTTCAAAAATGGGCAAAGACAAAACAATTACAGCGGTTTTCCCCAAAAGCTCTATGCTTTCCGAAAGTCCCTGCTGTCCCATGTCTTTACAAACATCGGAGGAAAATTCGCATACAAGGCATATGCCGAGACCTTTAAGCAGAATTTTGAGCCATTCGGTGTTTATTTCGGCTGCCGATACGGTCTCGCTCAATCTGTCAACAACCGTTTTAAGAGGAGAAATACACAAAAAAAGTATAAAAGCCGCAAAGCTTACTCCGGCCGCCAATCCTATTGTTTTGTTATGAGAGCTCACTGCGGTCACAGCAAGTCCGGCCACAATCACAAGGGCCGCCAAGGTAAAAATGTTCATAATCCAAACACCGATTTTATGGTTTCAAAAAGTACCGAAATTTGCTGAATAATCATGAAAAGTACCACAACAAGCCCCGCAAGGGTGGTCATGAGAGCCTGTTCCTCCCTGCCGGAACGCACAAGAAGCTGATTAAGCACGGCAACGATTATTCCTATTGCCGCAATTTTAAAAATAAGATTAACGTCCACTTTTTCACCGTCTTTATACTGATAAAATAATCAAAGCGGCCGACAGACAAACCGAAAGGGTTCGAACAAGTCTTGTCTTTTGCTCTTCGTCCTTTTTGGCCGAATTTTCGGCCCGTTCAAGCTTATTTGCACAAAGGCGGCATTGCTTTAACTGACTGTCAATATCGCTTTTTCCGAGATTTAAAAATAAATCGGTCAAAATTTTTTTATCTTCCTTAAGTAAAGCAGTTTTTTTGTCCCTTTCGACCGATTGACACATTTCCTTAAAAAAGCTTTGGTCTTTGAGAAAGCAAAGGGGGGAAAAACATTCCTTTGCCGCCGCGCTTTTTATGATTTCTCCAAGGTCTTTTCCCGAAAAGCATATTTCGGATTCCAAAAAAAGCACAAGCTGATGGGCGCTGTCAAGAGCCCTTCTCCGGCTTTTATAATATCCCGAAAGCAGAAATCCGATGGCAATAACCGATGCTCCCAAAATCACAATTCCTAAAATTTTCATTTTAATAGCTCCTCTCCCGAAATTTTCCGGCTTATTCTGCCTATATCGGAAAGAAAGACTATGTTTTTGAACACACCGGCCTCAATAAGCCTTCTTATTCCGCTTTTTTTCAAAAGTTCATCAAGACATGAGGCATGGGCTGTTGCAATGGCCGTTACAC
>CABMOR010000138.1 GCA_902388225.1 uncultured Oscillospiraceae bacterium
AACTTTTAAGTCCCTGATTTTTCTCGACCGCAAAGAAAAGAGCCAAACCAAGGGTCATTAGCACGGCAAGCTCGCCCAAGGCCACAAGACCGGCGTTTATCCAAAAAACCGAAAAAAATGCGGCCCCCTCCGAAAAGAACAGACCTATCTCGGCGCCTATAAGCAATCCGTTAAAAAGTGCGGGGCAAAGCAGCGAAAGGAGCGGCAAACCCAGCGCCTTTTTGCGCCTTAATAAATACATAAACAATACGGCAATCAGGGTGGCAATGGGTCCCACAATAAGGTCTATCAGTCCAAGACCGGCAAAAATATTGCTTACGATACAGCCGACGGTCAGCCCGGGGATGGCCGACGGGGTAAAAAGGGCCAGCACGCACAGCGCCTCGCTGGCTCTGTACTGTACGGCCGCGGAGGTCGTCCCCGGAAGAAGGGCGTTTTGCAGCAGGGTAAGCACCACATACATGGCGGCTATAAGCCCGGCTGTCACGATTTTTTTGACATTTCTGTTCATTTTTTTCACTCCATAGTTTTATTTTACGTCAGGATGGTTTCGAACTGACGTTTTGAACCTTTTAAACCGACATATCGGAATTTACGGGAATCACATCCTCAAAAACCGACGTGTGAACGTTGGTTATGACCCTATCCTCATGCATGCTTCCGAAGTACCAGTGCCGAAACTTGCAGACCCGATTGAGCTGTTCAAAATAGCCGTTGAGCTTGTTTACCTTTTCGGTATCTCCCGAGCGGAGAAGCATGGTGCTCTTGACGATTGAGGGAGGCTCATGGGTAATTATATAATCTACCTCACAGCCTACCTCGTCAATGGCCTTTGCCCCTTCCTCAAGTTCTGTGGGGGAGGGCATTTCCTCCTTCCACCAGGAAAGGTGCTCGGTACGCATTTCTCTGTCAACACTCTCTCCCCCGCCGAAGGTAAAGAATTTGAAGCCCTCAATATTGAAAATCTGTCCCCTCATCATGTGGAAAAGGTTTCCCGAAACACGGTGAACCCTTCCGCCGTTCCATACGGTCATGCGGTATTTATTAAGCAGATCGAAGTTTTCATGGGTTCCGTCGATAAAACAAACGGTGTACTTTCTGCTTCCGAGAAAATCAAGAATTTTCTTTTCCCGCTCGCTCCCGTCCCACACAAAACCGAAGTCGCCGCAGACAATAAGGGTGTCCCCTTCCCTGAGCTTTTTCATGCTTCGGGAATAGAGCCGTTCCTCTTCTCCGTGCAAGTCGCCGGTTACATATATCATAAAATCACCTGCTTTTTATAAAAAAATCTTTTATTTAATCTTAAAATCTGTTATAATTGTGTTATACAGTAAAGGCCATGCAATCTTTTGTTTTAAACTGCCCCTTTCACATTGAGAAAGGCCGAAAAATCGGCAGATTGATATGAAACTCGGCCAAGGCCGCTTACTTTACTTCAGATTGTAGTTTGTAGGTTTATTGCCCGAGCCGTAATACTATAATAACACATTCAAAGGGATATTGCTATGAAAAAATACACATTTTCCTTAATTTTAATATTTTCGGTTTTCTTCTCGCTTTTTCTTTCGACTCCGGTGTCGGCCTATACACTTCCGGCAGGAACCGAAGTTTCGGCTCAGGCGGCCATACTTTATAATATCGAAACCGGAACGGTAGTTTATGAAAAGGACGCCGACAAGCGGATGGAGCCTGCCTCCACCACCAAGCTCATGACCGCCCTAATCGTTGCCGAGCATGTTACCAACTTTGATTTGCCGGTCACGGCATATTCCACGGTGGAAAGCGATTTTGCCGGACTCGGCGCATCTATAATAAACATAAAGGCAGGAGAGCAGATTTCCACAAAAGATCTGCTTTATGCCCTGCTTGTCCCCTCTGCCTGTGACGCGGCAAACGTGCTGGCGGTTCACGTTTCGGGAAGCACTGATAAATTTGTCGACCTTATGAATGAGAAGGCTCAAAGTCTTTCCATGACCGGCACCCATTATACCAATGCCCACGGTCTTGAGCAGGACGGCCTTTACACGACCGCCAGAGATCTTGTCACGCTGGCAAAAGAAATTCTTAAAAATCCCATGCTTTCGGAGATTTGTTCCACATCCTATTATGAAATTCCGGCCACCAACATGAGCGACACAAGAAGGCTCTTTACCACAAACTATATGCTTGAAGCCAACTCCCGGTATTATTACAGAAGGGTCAAGGGACTAAAAACAGGATATACCGAAAAGGCCGGAAGATGTCTTGTTTCCTATGCACAAAAGGACAGTGACGAATATATTGGAGTTGTTATGGGCTGCAAAACCAAGGACGAAAGCGGCAACGAGCATCACTATGAATTTGACGACACCGACGCACTACTCCGGTGGGCATTTACCAACCTCACCTATACCTGCACAGTCAAAAAAACCGAGCCTTTGGCCGAGGTCAAGGTTACACTCAGCGGCGACACCGACCATGTCCTTGCCGTTCCAAGGGAAGATTATTATGCCATGATTCCTAACGGTTCAAAGGATTCTATTATAATAGAGTCTCATCTTGACGCCCAAAGCATTCAGGCTCCGGTTGAGTTGGGACAGCGTTTAGGATACGCTTCGGTTCTGTGTGCCGGAGAAGAAATCGGACAAATCGAGCTGGTGGCCTCGGAAACCTGCAGTCGGAGCGGATGGCTGGCATTCCTCAACATTCTTAAAATAATATTCACATCGAAGGTTTTTCTCGTCATTGTGGCTATTATAATAGTCATTATCGGTGCGCTTGTGCTTTTCAGCATTCATGACACCCGTCGCCGCCGCCGACTTTTTAACTCCAAGATGAGGAACAAATAAAAATTCGGCGCGTAGAATCCGCGCCGAATACTCATTTGGATTTATGAAGCCTTAAATATTTTTCCCTTGTAGCAAGCCCGCCTCTTATGTGGCGCTGTGCCTTATTTATATCCAAGACCGATTTGACCTCGGTGTAGAGCTTTGGATCAATATACTTAAGCCTTTGGGAAACATCCTTATGTACGGTGGATTTTGAAATTCCGAAACTTTTGGCCGCGTCTCTGACCGTGGCCTTATTTTCAACTATATATTCGCCCAAAATAACCGTCCGCCGGTCAACTGTACCTTTCAAAAATCTCTCCTCCTGACAATGTCTTTGTAAAGGTATATGCAAAAAACCCGGCCGACATTCGTATTTTTCCCTTTTTGATAATTTTTGAAAGGATATTTTTATTATGAACAAAATCGAAAGCTTTCAGGTTGACCACCAAAAACTTGTTCCTGGCCTTTATCTCTCCCGCTCAGACGCCAAAGGCTCGGCCGTCACCACCACCTTTGATCTTCGACTTACCCGCCCAAACCGTGAGCCCGCCTTGGAGGGCGGAGCCATGCACACCATAGAGCACCTTTGTGCCACCTTTCTGAGAAATTCGGCTCAAAGGGAGGACATAATCTATTTCGGTCCCATGGGATGCCGAACCGGCTTTTATCTTGTGATGTTCGGAAATCTCCAACCGGAGGATGTTCTCCCACTCGTTAAGGCGGCCTTTGAATTTACCGCCGGTTTTGAAGGAGAAATTCCCGGAGCATCTCAAACCGAATGCGGAAACTACCTTTATCACAACCTTCCCATGGCAAAATTTTATTCGAGAAAATATCTTGACGACCTTGAAAAATACAAATCTTTTAAATATTAAACAAAAAATCCGCCCTGCATTTTGCAGAGCGGAATTTTTTATTGTTGTGTAACGAATACTACCAGCTGTGCTGGTAGTTCCAAAAAGCTTTAGCTATGAGTAGAAAAAGAATCCTCCTTCGTCTAAAATAGAAGTGGGTTTGCCAACCACAATAAAAAGACGAAGGAGGAATCAAGTATGAAACTTGATACAGATAGTTTAGCACACACGAAATGGAATTGCAAATATCACATAGTTTTTGCACCAAAATACCGCCGCCAAGTAATCTATGGAAAGATAAAGGCAG
>CABMOR010000139.1 GCA_902388225.1 uncultured Oscillospiraceae bacterium
TGAAGAGCCCGACCGTCCTCAGATTCACTCTGAAAGAGAGCTTGAGCACGGCATGGCAATTTCTATGGGAAGACTCCGCGAGGACACCCAGTATGACTATAAGTTTGTTTGTCTTTCTCACAATACGCTTCGCGGCGCGGCCGGCGGTGCAGTTCTGCTTGCCGAGCTTTTAGCCGCAAAAGGTTATATGGACTAAGCATAATTTTTAAGGGAGGAATTTAATATGTCATCAATTTTTACCGGAGTTGCAACCGCCCTTATCACCCCAATGAACGAGGACGGTTCGGTAAATCTGTCAAAGATCGATGAAATAGTTGAGGAACAGATTGACGGCGGAGTTTCCGCCATCGTTTCCTGCGGCACCACCGGCGAAGGAAGTACACTCAGCAGCGAAGAACATGTGGAGGTTATGCGCCACACAATCAAGGCGGTTAACCACCGAATTCCCGTCATTGCCGGAACCGGAAGCAACGACACCGCCTTTGCGGTCGAGCTTTCCAAAGAAGCCGAGGAAATGGGCGCCGACGCGCTTTTGCTGGTTTCGCCTTATTATAACAAAGCATCCCAAAAGGGTTTGATTGAACACTATACCTATATCGCCGACCGGGTGAACATTCCCATAATTCTTTACAATGTTCCCTCCCGAACCGGTACAAACATTTCCTGCGAAACCTATAAAATTCTTTCGGCTCACAAAAACATTGTGGCCGTCAAGGAGGCCAACGGAAATATCTCCAGCGTTGCCCAGACCGTTTCCCTTTGCGGAGACGCTCTTGACATCTATTCCGGAAACGACGATCAGGTAATCCCCATGATTTCCCTTGGCGGAAAGGGTGTAATTTCGGTATTTTCCAACTTTGCTCCCAAAATCATGTCGGAGATAACCGGTCTCGCTCTTGAAGGCAAGTTTAAGGAGGCCACCGCCCTTCAAAACAAATATCTCGACCTCATGAACAGCATGTTTATAGACGTCAATCCCATTCCTGTCAAGGAGGCCATGAATCTTCTGGGCTATAATGTTGGACCCTGCCGTCTGCCCCTTTGCTCCACCACCCCTGAAAATCTTGAAAAAATCAAGTCTGCCCTCAAGGGTGTAAATCTTCTTTAAATAAAAACGGATGTGAAAACTATGGTTAAAATATTCCTTTCGGGATGCAACGGAAGAATGGGACAGGTAATCGTCTCCTGCGTCTCGGCAAGAGAGGGTTGTGAAATTGTTGCAGGTGCCGATTTGTTTTGTGAACAGAAAAACGGTTTCCCTGTTTATTCAAGCATAAAAGATTTTGACGGCGAATGTGATGTTATCATTGATTTTTCAAATCCCGACGCCCTTGACAGTCTTTTGGATTATGCAACGAGCAAAAAAATTCCGGCGGTTCTCGCCACGACCGGATATTCCGAAGAACAAAAGCAAAAGGTTTTTAATGCTTCAAAGATTGCCCCGATTTTTTATACCTCCAACATGTCTATCGGCGTAAACCTTATTGCCGAGCTTTGCAAACGTGCCGCCACCGTGCTTGAGGACGATTTTGACATCGAAATTGTCGAAGCACACCACAATCAGAAGCTTGACGCTCCTTCGGGAACAGCAAACATGCTTGCCGACGCTGTGGTCGACGGATGCAACAACAAAAAAGAGCTTGTTTATGACCGACACGACCGCCGCCAAAAAAGGGACAAGGACGAGATTGGCATGCACGCCATCCGCGGTGGTACAATTGTGGGCGAACATTCGGTTATTTTTGCCGGACGTGACGAAATAATAACAATTTCTCATTCGGCCCGCTCCCGTGAAATTTTTGCCGTCGGAGCGCTGAATGCCTCCCTGTTTATGGTCGGCAAACCTGCGGGGCTCTATAATATGGTCGATCTTATCGGAAAGTGTTAGGTGACGATATGGGATATACATTTACCTTTACAGATGATGTGACTCTTGTGGTTCTTGACGAGGCGCCCGCCGACCTGTGCTTTGTTTCGTCGGCTTTTGAAGCTCTTTCGGAAAACAAGATAAACATAGATATGATTTCTCAGTCGCCTCCAAAAGGGACTTCTTCCCGCCTTGCATTCACTCTTTCGGACAACGATTTGGGAAAGACCCTTGAAACGGTCGCAAAGCTCAGAGAGGTTTTTCCTCAAATCAAAATTTCGGTCAGTAGCGGAAACACCAAGCTTCTCATAAGCGGAAATGATATGAAAAACAGCTACGGCGTTGCCGCAAAAGCCTTTAAGGCAGTGGCGGCGACCCATGCCGATGTCAGAATGGTCACAACGTCTGAAATAGATATTTCCCTGCTTATTACCAATCCCGATGTTGAACTTATTAAATTAAAACTTTCCCAAGCCCTTAAATAAATATATGACCGTCAGCATTTTGCCGGCGGTCTTTTTTTGCCCTTATTTGCATAAAATGTATAAAAAAATGAGAGAAAGTGAAAAATGAGGGCTTCAAAATTTCTTGCATTATGTATATGCCTTTGTATAACCGTTTCTGCCGTGCTGTTTGCCGGAGGGGAATTTTCCAAAATTTATTCCGCCGCCGTAAATTTTTCCTCTTCCCTTCAAATGCTTACAATCGGTTATTCATCTGCCGCTTTATCGAAAAATCAAGCTTTGGAACAGGGTGAAAACGATGTTCAAAGTGAAAATGAAACCTTTGAGGAAAAAGGTGGTGCAAATTCTGAAACCCGCCCGACCGACGTGGAAACCGGAGAGATAAAAACGGTAGCTCTTGAAACATCTTCGGCCAATTCCTCGGCAGAGGGAATTCATTACAACAATTCAACCGGCGTGGAAATTGATGTTGCCTCACTGCTGTCGGAAGGACTGCCCTTTTCAATAGAAGACACAAATGAACCACAGGTTCTCATTTATCACACCCACGGAACCGAAAGCTATGCCCAAAGCGACAACGGATACTATGTTAAGGAAGGCGACAGTTCAAGATCAACCGACACCTCAAAAAATACCGTACGGGTGGGCGACGCCATTGCAGAGGTGCTTAACAATAACGGCATAGTGACAATAAACGACCGCACAATGCACGACAAGGACAGTTACAGCGGAAGCTATTCCCGTTCAGAAGCCACGGTTAGAAGTTACCTTGAAAAATATCCCTCAATAAAGGTTGTAATCGACGGACATAGAGATGCAATAACCCAGTCAAACGGCACAAAAATCAAGCCTACCGCAATAATAAACGGAAAATCCGCCGCTCAGGTGATGGTTCTTGCCGGATGTGAAAGCGGAGATGTAACAGGATTTCCCAACTGGAAGGAGAATTTACGGTTTAATCTCTTGCTTCAGCGTCAGCTTGAAAGCGATTATCCCGGGCTTGCCAGAACAATGACCTTTAAGTCCTGCAAATATAATTTTGATATTTTAAACGGCTCAATACTCCTTGAAATAGGAAGTGAAGCCAACACCCTTGAAGAGGCAATTTACTCGGGCGAGCTTATCGGAAACGCTTTGGTTAAAATTTTTAAGACATAATAAAAACGGAGCAGAGAACATTCTTTGCTCCGTTTGGTTTATCCGTCTATAATTTCATAAAGCTCCTTGGCGCCGTCCTTGGTTACAAATTCCGGCACGGCAAGAACCTTTGCGGTTATGGGATGCTGTCCCATTCTTATGGTCATCACATCCCCCACCTTAACGTCATAGGAAGCCTTTACAACCCTGCCGTTAACTTCGATTCTTCCGGCGTCGCAGGCTTCGTTGGCCACCGTACGACGTTTTATTATACGGGATATTTTTAAATATTTATCAAGTCTCATGGTTAGCTCCTTTTTGCCTCCTCCCAGAGACGGTCGAGCGTCTCAAGAGAGGATTTTTTCATATCAATACCTTTTTTCTGTGCTATAATTTCGGTCTTTTCAAATCGATTTATAAACTTGTCGGTGGCGGCATGAAGCGCCTTTTCGGAGTTTATACCCATAAAGCGGGAGACATTTACCATGGA
>CABMOR010000140.1 GCA_902388225.1 uncultured Oscillospiraceae bacterium
CTTTGCAGTTTACCGTGTGCAGATTTGGTCTCAGTAAGGCACAAAACGCAGTTAACCCTTTCAGATTAATGGCTATTTTAACTAAGAGTAAGGGCAATGCCTGCCACGATAAACCGTGGTTCGAATTATTGCCGTTACCATAGGATAATAAACTGTTGATTATTTTCCCTTGCTGTGATATAATCAATACAGGATCTTTTGCCGTCATAAACGGCTTTAAGATACAACATAAAAATAATTTAAGGAGATGCTTGTATGAAGGCAAATATTACAAGACTGATAAGCATTGCACTTGCCGTGATCATGGTCGTTTGCTGTTTTTCTTCCTGTAAGAAAAAAGAAGAAACAGACGATACATCGTCCCTTGATTCGGTGGTAATTTCCGATGACACCGCTCTGGGTGAGGAATATTTCACTGTTAACGAAGAGGACGGCACTTCGGTTCAGCTCATGGACAACGAAGACGGCACAACCTATCTGGACGTTGTCGAGGGTACAACCCTTGAGAAATTCTTGCAGGACGTTGTTCCTGTGGAAGGCTATTCCCTCAAGGTGTTTGCGGCCGACGGAACCGAGCTGACCGATACCGCCGCCACCATCGTAGACGGTATGCAGCTTAAGGTTTATCTGACCGCTACCGAAGAGGGCGAAGAGGACACCGAGGTTTCGGTTGTTGACATCAAGGTTGTTTCTGCTGAAGAATTCGAAACCGACAAGCAGGAAAGAGCCAGCACAAACAGCACCCAGAAGGACAAGACCGGTTCCTCAGGCAACAGCAACTCCCTGACCGGATACAGCTTTGTTCTCGGCAGCTATCAGACCGCAAAATACACCGAGAATTCCGCAATCGGAAATGTTTACAAGGCTCAGATCGAAAAGATCAAGAACAAGTATTCCTGCTCGGTGGAGTATAAGACCTATCAGAGCGATCCTAACGAGATCGTTAACGAGGTTATGGCCGGCACCTGCAACGCTGACATCATCGAGATTACCCTCGAGTGTCTGAGAAATGTTGCAAAGCAGGGTTGTGCCCTTGACCTTGCTCCCTACAGTCTCGGCAAGGCCTATACAAACGGTTTCACCGAGTCCTGCACCTACAGCGGCAAGAAATATGCCGTTGCATTCCCCGCAATGGGCGCCACCCCCATGGGTGTTATCTACAACAAGGATCTCATTAAGCAGTACAACGGTGGCAAGGATGTTGTTATGTCGGCATACAAGAACGGTTCCTGGACCTTTGATAAGTTCAGAGAGGTTGCCAAGAACTGCACCGATGAAGCCAACGATGTTTTCGGTGTAACCTCCAATACCAACATCATCGGTATGGCCATCACCTCTGAGGCCGGCGGTACCGCTACCAGAGATTCCAGCGGTAAGATTGTCGCCACCATGTGCAACCAGAACGGCGTTAAGGCTCTTGAATTCATGAGAGAGCTTAAGCAGACCGATAAGTCCTACAAATACAACAATGACATTTCCACCAGTATCAGTGACTTTATCGCAGGAAAGGCCGCCATGTTCGCCTCCAACCTGACCTATTATCCCGAGATTTCCAAGAGCGTTACCTTCGAGTTCGGCTTTGTTCTCTTCCCCAAGGGACCTGACCAGAGCGAATACATTTCCGGTGCTTATGACGGAAACGGATTTATCGTTCCCAAGAACAAGGAAGCAACCGCTAATATTTCCGTTACCTTCCTCAACCAGCTTGCAAACGTTAACGGAAAGATTATCAACGCCAAGGCTGAAGAGATGCAGAGAAACGGCTTTGATAAGGATTCCGTTGCAGCCTACAAATACGCTGTAAACAACGCTTCGGCCGAGTTCAGAACCGGCGCCATCGACGCTCAGGTTTCCTCCAGCGTTGATACCTCTGTTCTGTCCAAGAGCGAGAATCCTTCAACCGTTGTTGATCAGGTTAAGGGTCAGATTCAGTCACAGCTTGACAAATTCTATTCAGGTAACCTTGCGTAAGAACCTGTAAAATCAATTTCACAAGGGGGCCGTATCACCCGATACGGCCCCTTTTTAAAAAAGGAAGATATGCTTATGATAAAAAAAGATACCTCCCCCGATATGTCATTTAAGGTTAGCACAAGCGGTCTTACCCCCAAAACCCTTTACCGTGTGACCCACAGGGTCTTTGAGGGCATGGAAAACCTTTATGAAAAGGATGCCGCCCGCCTTATATGCAGTCTCCAGGGACTTATAAACAGGGATTATGAAACAAACGGAAACATACTTGTTTATGTAATAAACGACCATCTGGACGATTTTTGGCTGGATTATATTATCGGCGAGGGCAAAAGCTTTCATCATCTCGCGCTCAAGGATTTAAACAGCTTTGAGGAGTTCCTGGAAATCTTCCGTGAGGTTATTTGTTCATGCGGTATGATTCTTTGGGACGAGAATGTTCCTGCCACGGCAAACGTTGCCGCCACCGTATGCGGACTTGAGGGCTATCTGCCGGTTAAATATGACGAGAACGACGACAGTCTTTACAATCAGCTTAAAAAGGCCGGAGTACCCGAAAAGCAAAGCCTTGTGGGCCTTTTCGGTAAGGATGGAAGCATAGATATGGGTTCGGGAAGCGCCAAGTGCGACGCCTACCTTTGGGCTATGGATAAATATTTTGACCGCTGTTCCTCCAGATACATTGCATATGTTCTGGACGGAGCTTCCTGCTCGAGAACAAGCCCTTGCTACAATCCGCAAAGCCCCAGCAATGTTTTTTCAAACTGCATTTATAATCACGACTATTACATTGCCCGCCGTTGCTTCTTTTTCGATTTAACTTGTTATGATAAGGAGGCTCCCATCGATGATCCGAACCAGCGGCTCGGAACCGACCGAGAGACCTTTATCAAGATTCTCCGCCGCCGTTATGACAGAGCAAACGGCGAAATAGGCCAGCTTTTGGGATTCCCTCCCTGGTGGATGAAATACACCAAGGATTCGGGTACCGGAGGGGTAATTGCCACCGTGCTTGAATGGGACTGCGTATGTCTGGGCTCGGCTTTTAACCTTGCAAAGGAAGCCGACGCCGCCCATCCCTGCTCAATGCCCAACGCCAGTGCCTACTGTAACTATAAGAGCCATGTAAAGGAATACCGTTGGCCCCGTCCCAAGGAGCGGCTTAAATTCGACAAAAACACCAAATACTTTACCATATACGGAGGGGACTACGATTCGGCCGCGTGGCTGCGCAATCATGTCTGTAACTTCTTCTCCCACGAGAACGCCCGCGGAAGCCTCCCCATAAACTGGGCCTTTAACCCCAACCTTTCAGAACGCGCCCCCATGGTCTTCGATTATGTTTACGAAAACATGACCGATAACGACTTCTTTGTTGCGGGGGACAGCGGCGCCGGCTATGTTATACCCTACGGATTGACGGCGGAATGTGATTACCGTGAAAATCCCCCCGCTATATTTGAATGGGCCGAGTATTCCAAGCCCTATTATGAACGCTTTGATTACGACATCACCGGTTTTATAATAAACGGAAACGAGACCGTTACCAATGAGATTATGGCGGCCTTTAACCGGATTTCTCCCAAGGGTTCTTTCCACAATTCTCTAAAGCGGCCTCTCACCGTTTATAACGGAACGCCCTATCTTCACCTTCAAAACGAGGTGTCGGGAAAACCCGATCGAATCGAAGCCAGCCTTCCGGTGATGTATGAATATATGTCCGATTATATGGGCAAGTTCAATTTCTCCGGATACCGTACGGTCTGTGATTCTCCCGACGAGACCAAACAGCTGGTCGAGCGTTTTATCGCTTACGCCAAGGAACATGATCCGAGATTTGAATATAAATATGTTGATATTCACACCTTCTTTGATCTCGTGCTTCAGTCGGGACAGGGAGACATTATAAACGAATCATAACTACCGGCCGTGCCGGTAGTATGCACTGCCCCCTTAGGGCATAAGAC
>CABMOR010000141.1 GCA_902388225.1 uncultured Oscillospiraceae bacterium
GGATGTGCATAAACCGGATATTACCGTCACGGTGGAAATCCGGGAAAAGGGCGCATATATACACGGAAATCAGATTAAGGGTGCGGGGGGAATGCCGGTGGGAACCGGCGGAAGAGCCGCCATACTTATTTCGGGCGGTATAGATTCTCCCGTTGCGGCATGGACCATGGCCAAGAGAGGAATAGAGCTTGTGGGAGTGCACTTTGCAAGCCCTCCCTACACCGGCCCCCGTGCAGAGCAAAAGGTCAGGGATCTTCTGACCGTGGTTTCGGGATACAGCGGAAGAATCCCCCTCTTTATCGTTCCCTTTACCGAAATCCAGCTTGAAATCGGGGAAAAATGTCCCGAGGAGCTGTTTACGGTAATCATGCGGCGGTTTATGATGAGAATTGCTCAGGTAATTGCCCGAAAAGAGGAGTGCAAGGCGCTCATTACCGGAGAGAGCGTGGGTCAGGTGGCAAGCCAGACCATGGACGCCCTGTTTTGTACCGACAAGGTGTGTGAAATGCCGGTTTTCCGTCCCCTTATCGGAAGTGATAAGGACGAAATAGTGACTGTTTCGAGAAAAATCGGAGCCTTCGAGACCTCGATACTTCCCTTTGAGGACTGCTGTACGGTATTTACCCCAAAGCACCCGAGAACCAAGCCCAAACTCGAATTTGTGGAAAAGGCCGAGGAGGCTCTCGACATACCGGGCCTTGTGGAACGGGCGGTTGACGGGGCGCGTTTTGAAATCATAAAATAAAGGTGATTTTTATGAATTGTGAAATAATTGCGGTAGGGTCGGAGATAACCTCCGGAGATGTTACCAACACAAACGCCGCCTTTCTTTCGGGAGAGCTGACGGCCCTTGGGGTCGAGGTGACCTGCCAGACAGCGGTGGACGACAACCCCGCCAGGATAACCGAGGCGCTTAAAACGGCCGTCTCACGCAGCCATATTATTATTTTCACCGGAGGTCTCGGGCCCACTCCCGACGACCTTACAAAGGAAACGGTTTTTAGGGCGGTGGGGCTTGCTCTTGAAAAAAACGAGCAGTCGGCAAGGCGCATAGAAGCATATTTTGAAGCCAAGGGAATCCCCGCAAAAAGTGCCAATATGAAGCAGGCCATGTTTCCCAAAGCGGCCACGGTTTTCCCAAATCTGAACGGAACGGCCGACGGCTGTGCGGTCAAGGCGGGAAGCCAGTGCATTATACTTCTTCCCGGACCTCCCTCCGAGCTTCGCCCCATGTTTGAGGCGGTAAAAAAATATCTCGCCGAGGATTTTCTCGACATAAAAACATATGTCAGAAACATAAAGGCCTTTGGCGCGGGCGAGTCGGAAATTGCCGAAAAAATTTCCGACATAATCAAGAGAAATCATCCCATTACAGCCACATATATCGAGGGTGGCGGAGATGTCAGAATAAAGGTTTCCATGTCGGGAAAGGATGAGGCCGAAATAAGAAGCCTGTGTGACAAAACCGTCGGGGAAATCGAGGACAGGCTGGGAAAGATTGTTTATAACGACCGAGGCCTGCATCTTCAGGAGGTAGTTGTGGAAAACCTCCGGGCAAGAAGGCTTAAAATTTCCACAGCCGAAAGCTGTACCGCCGGACTTCTTTCCAAAATGCTGACCGATGTGTCGGGATCTTCGGGGGTTTTTGAATACGGAATCTCGGCATATGCCAACCGGGTTAAAAACGAAAAGCTGGGGGTAAGCGAGCAACTGCTTGAGCAGTTTGGAGCGGTGAGCTCTCAGGTGGCCGAGGCAATGGCCAAGGGCGCAAGAAGAGAAGGAAAGGCAGATCTGGGCATAGGAATAACCGGCCTTGCCGGCCCCGATGGAGGAACCGAGCAAAAGCCGGTGGGTCTTGTGTATATTTGCCTTTATAACGGCAGTGAATTCTTCACCAAACGCCTTAATCTTCTAAGATCCAAGGGCAGGGACGAAATCCGCCTTCGCAGCGCCATGGAGGCGCTCAATATGGTCAGGCTTTATCTCGAGCGGGACGGAGATCTTCTCTCTACCGCAAAGAAGGATGAGTCGGTCTTTTCGGTCAGAGAGACCCCCGACCCCTTTGCGCTTTCACAACCCCGGCAGCCCATGCAGCAGTTTGTTAAAAAGGAGTCGTCAGACATGAAAGGCTCTCCTGTAAAAAAGAAAAAAAAGAAGAGCACCGGTGCCGACAAGGCCAGAAAATTCATAATGTTTATATGCGCCGTTGTGTTCTTGTGCTCGGCGGCATATATTGGGGACTATGTTTACCAGGGCATTAAAAACCGCAATGAGGTCGACCGCATAAACGGGCTTTATTCCGAAAACGGCATGCTTGACGAAAACGGCATAAACACAAGCTTTTATGCGCTTTTGGAGGAAAATTCCGAAACTGTGGGCTGGATAAACGTGCCCAATACCCAAGTTCACTATCCGGTGGTTCAGGCCGCCGACAACAGCAAATATCTCGACACCAATTTTGAGGGAGAAAGCAGTAAGTACGGTGCGATTTATGCCGACGAGAACAACCTTTTCCAGGTCGGCCCCATAACCAGCACCAACACCATCCTCTATGGCCACCACATGAAGGACGGGCAGATGTTCGGCGAGCTTAGAAAATACCGCGACCTTGATTTTTACAAGCAGAATCCCGTCATTGATTTTACAACCATCTATTCTCCCAACACCACCCGCTATAAGGTCTTTTCGGTCTTTATTATAAACACCGACAAAAGGGACGACAACGGCAATCTCTTTAACTATACGCGGCCGAAATTTAAGGGCGAGGATGATTTTAACGAATTTATCCAAAACTGTTATCAGCGTTCGATAATCACAACCCCTGTTCAGGATGTGACCATGAGCGACAAGCTGTTGACCCTTTCCACCTGTATATACGACTTTGATAATGCCCGGCTGGCGGTTGTGGCCCGTCAGGTCAGAGAAGGGGAGAGCCTTTCGGTGGACACCTCATCCGCCGTATACAATCCCGATCCCGTTTATCCCCAAGCCTATCGCGACCGCTACGGCGCGGGCCGAACTACGGTGGAATATTCGGTAAAGCCTAAAGCCTATGAGCTTTTTTCGGGCACCGGCGGTCTTGACCGGCTGACCGCCTTTTTTAAGAAATCTATCGGTCTTTATTAAGGATGTGTCTTTATGTCAATAGAACGTGCAAGGGAGCAGCTCGAAAAATTCGGGCTTTCCAACCGTATAAAAGAGTTTAATGTTTCCAGCGCCACCGTCGACCTTGCGGCAAAGGCCCTGGGTGTCGAGCCGGAGGTCATCGCCAAGACCATCGCCGTCGAAGACCAGGACCGAGAGGGCTGTATTCTCATAGTGGCCGCCGGAAACGGCAAGCTTTGCAATCAGAAATTTAAACAGCAGTTCGGATTTAAGGCCAAGATGCTCAAATTCGACTGCGTGGAGGAGAAAACCGGGCATCCGGTGGGAGGGGTATGCCCCTTCGGAGTCAACGAGGGAGCGAAGGTCTACCTCGACGCCTCCCTAAAAAAATTTGAAAAGGTTTTTCCCGCCGCCGGAACACCTAACACGGCGGTCGAGCTGACGGTGGAGGAGCTTTGCAGGGTTACGGGCTGTGACGAATTTATCGATGTGTGCAAGGAGGCTGAATTTCAGTGAAAATTGCGGTTATAACCGGCGCTTCGTCGGGAATGGGACGATATTTCGCCAAGGAGCTTGACAAAAAGGGTCTGGACGAGCTTTGGCTTATAGCCAGGCGGGAGGGCAGATTAAAGGAGCTGTCGGAGGAGCTTGAAACTCCGGTTCGGGTCATGCCGCTTGATTTGCTTAAAAGCTCAAGCTTTGAAGAATACGGAAAGCTTCTATATTTGGAAAAGCCCGTTGTTTCCTATCTTGTCAACTGTGCGGGATTCGGAAAAATGGGAAGCGTCTCGGAGGTGGGTATAGACGCCA
>CABMOR010000142.1 GCA_902388225.1 uncultured Oscillospiraceae bacterium
AATTTGACTATGCCCATTGCAATGAATATCGAGTGAATTCAAATGAACATTCATTTGAATTCACTTAAACCGAAAAAATCGGTTTGTCGAAACGCTTTTCTGCGTTTCGACATTCGATAGTCATTATAAGCGGAAGGAGGGATTAAATAACTGTCATTAGGAACCTCAAGCATTTTCCGAAGGGTTTTTTGGTGTTATAACTTGTCTTTTAAATTTTAAAAGAGCGATTTTTTCATGCCATGAAATTTTCAAGAAAAAAAGGAAATACTATTTTTGAAAACATTAAAGGAGGAAAGAAAAATGCTTGGAAAATCAGGATTTGCAAAGGGCATGGGCGCCGGAATAATGCTGGGCTTGGTAGGAAGCGTCGTGGGCGGACTTGCCTATTCGAATAACAAAAAATCCTTTAAAAAGCAGGCCGGCAAAGCTGTAAAGGCCATGGGGGATTTTATGGATAATGTTCACGGTATGATGAAATAAAATGCTCTTAGATTATTAAAAATTAAAGCCTTTTCCAAAACGGAAAAGGCTTTTTTTGTATAACGAAAACCACGCGATAGTCGCGTGGTTCAAAAGAGGTTAACCGATGAACAAAACAAAATCCTCCGTTTGTGTTAAAATAGTAGCGACCTGCCAGTCAAGCTAAAACACAAATGGAGGATTTAAAAATGAAAAAAGAACAAATTGATACACATAGTTTAGCACACACAAAGTGGAATTGCAAGTACCACATAGTTTTTGCGCCAAAATATAGACGAAAGGTTTTCTACGAAGATAAAAGGTTGGAAATAAGAGAAATATTAAGAAAACTTTGCGAATGGAAAGGTGTAGAAATAGTAGAGGGTGAAGTGTGCCCAGACCATATACATATGCTGGTAAGTATCCCGCCCAAAATGAGCGTTTCAGGGTTTATGGGATATTTAAAAGGTAAGAGCGCTCTTTTAATATTTCAAAAGTGGGGAAATATGAAGTTTGCATACCGAAATCGCGAATTTTGGTGCAAGGGATATTACGTTGATACCGCGGGTAAAAACACGAAAGCAATAAAAGAATATATCTCAAACCAATTAAAGCACGACAGGGAAACAGACCAATTAAGTCTTTTCGACCCGCGGGACCCATTTATGGGTAATAATTAGCAAATGCATGGCTGGCAGGCCAACAAAAAAGCGCACTTGTGCGCCGCCAGTATCGTTTAGGGCTATGCCCGAAAATGAAATACCACCCGCTATGCGGGTGGATATTTATTAAAGAAGATTTTGGTCGTAGACCGCTCGGCAACCTCCGATAAACTTGGGTCTGACCCTTGCGGCGGTGAGATTTGCATCACCGATTTTGCCCACGGTCAGTTTAAGAGGAACTGCAACCTTTTTCAGATGCATCCCAATGAGAGTCCCCCCGATATCAAGCCCTGCGTCGGCACGGATTTCCTCAAGGGCAACAGGATTTTTAAACCCTTTGTATGCTGCGGTTGCAAATGAGCCTCCGGCCTTGGGCTGGGGAACAACGTTGACTATGTCGGCGTCCCTGACCGCTTCACGCTCGATGATTATGGCTCTGTTAAGGTGTTCACAGCACTGTGCGGCAAGGAAAATGCCTTTATGGGAAAACACCTTGTTTATTTCCTCGAAAACCGCCTCGGCCACTTCGGGAACCGAATGTGTACCAATTCGCTCTCCTAAAATTTCGCTGGTAGAGCACCCGATAACAACGATTTGTCCCGCGGAAAGCTTCGACATTTCAAGAACTTGCCTCGCCGCTTCTGCGGCTTGTTCCCTTATTTTTTCATACATTTTCAGTCATTTCCTTTCAGGCCGTCGAACATCTGTCTTGTGGTCTTATTTTTGTCAAGAATAAGCACGATTATGACCGAAGAAACCAGACCTGCAACAGCTTGTACGGCATTTCCGGGAATACTACCGATTGCGGCCGCGCCGTAAATGCACAGCTCATAAAGGAAATATCCCCCTATCATAATAAGCTCGCCGATAACTGCCGCTACGGTGTAAGAAACAGAGGACGGCATATGTTTTTTAAGGGATTTGGCAATCAGAGCCGCCGCAAAGGCCATAAAGAACTTGATAATAAGCGTTGCGGGGACATAGTGAAAATAACCGCCCAATAGATCGGTCAAAGCCGAGCCTATACCGCCTGCAAGACCGCCGTACACAGGGCCGAGGCAAAATCCGGCCAGAATTACAAAACAGTCGCCCAGATTGACATATCCGTTGGTCATGGAAGGCACCGGAATGTGAATAAAGGTGGCGGCGCAGGCAAGAGCGGCAAAAAGAGCGGCGAAAACCAGTTTTTTTACCTTTGTGTTGTTCATATTTTTTCCTTCTTTTCTCAAAAATTATGCGTTTAGAGCATTTTCAATGTCGGCAATAATATCGTCGACATTTTCGATACCAACCGAAAGTCTGACAAGGTCGGGAGTTATTCCGCAGGCAACAAGCTGGTCGTCGGTAAGCTGACGGTGGGTGGTGCTGGCGGGATGAAGCACGCATGTGCGCGCGTCGGCCACATGGGTTACTATTCGTGCAAGCTTAAGGTTGTCAAGAAATTTTATCGAGGCCTCACGGCCGCCTTTGACGCAGAATGAAATGACTCCGCTGGAGCCGTTTTTAAGATATTTTTGGCAAAGGTCATAATATTTCCCGCCCTTAAGTGAAGGATAATTTATCGAGCTTATCTTGGGATTTTCAGACAGATAGTTTGCTATCTTTTCGGCATTTTCGCAATGTCTCTTTACCCTTAGATGGAGCGATTCAAGACCAAGATTAAGCAAAAATGCGTTTATGGGAGAGGCCTGAGCTCCCGTGTCACGCATAAGATGTGTGGTGGCCTTGGTAATATAGGCCGCCTTGCCGAAGGCCTTGGTGTAGATAAGACCGTGATAAGACTCGTCGGGAGTGGTCAGCCCTTCAAACTTTTCGGAATATTTTTCCCAGTCGAAGTTACCCGAATCAACAATCGCTCCGCCGGTTGTGCAGGCGTGTCCGTCCATGTATTTGGTGGTGGAATGGGTTATGATGTCGGCACCGAAGTCAAAGGGACGGCAGTTTATGGGGGTGGGGAAGGTGTTGTCAATTATAAGGGGAAGACCGTTCCTGTGGGCGAGAGCCGCAAAACGCTCGATGTCAAAAACCGCAAGCGAAGGATTGGAGAGGGTTTCCCCGAAGACAAGACGGGTTTTGCCGTCTATAAGATTCTCGATTTCTTCATCGGTGCTCGAAATATTGAAATATCTTGTTTCAATGCCCATTTCGGCCAGGGTCTTGGAAAAAAGATTGACCGTTCCGCCGTATATTTCCTCCGATGCGAGAATATTTTCTCCGCTGTGGCAAATGTTCAGCACGGCTATCATGGTTGCCGTCTGACCCGAGGAGGTGAGAATGGCACCGACGCCCCTTTCAAGGGCGTTTATTTTAGCCGCCACCGCCGATAGGGTGGGGTTGGAAATTCTGGTGTAAAGATGGGTGTCAATTTCAAGATTAAAGGCCTTGCCCATGTCTTCGCAGGAATCATAAGCATAGGTTGTAGACTGGTAAATGGGGAGTACGCGCGGCTCACCCGTAGTGGGAGAATAGTCTCCTTGAACGCAAATTGTCTCGGGATTTTTCATAGCCGACCTCACTTTATTTTGTCAAAAGATTTACTGCCTTTTCGGCAACCTCTCTGGAGCCGAGAGCCGAAAAACGGATATAGCCTTCACCGCACTGACCGAATCCTTCTCCAGGGGTGGTCACGATTGCATAGGTTTCCAGCAGATAGTCAAAGAATTGCCAGCTTCCCATGTTTTCCGGGGTCTTGACCCAGACATAGGGGGAGTTTTCTCCTCCAAAGGCGGTAAACCCGGCGGCGGTCAGCCCCTTTTTAATAAGGGCGGCATTGTCGAGGTAATA
>CABMOR010000143.1 GCA_902388225.1 uncultured Oscillospiraceae bacterium
CGCTCTGGCTTCCGACTCCTTCCTGTCGGCCGCCTCCTTCCAGGAGACCGCCAAGGTGCTCACCGACGCCGCCATCAAGGGCAAGATCGACCCGCTGGAGGGGCTTAAGGAGAACGTCATTATAGGTAATCTCGTTCCCTCCGGAACCGGCATGAGAGGAAGCTTTGTCGACCCCGACGGTGACGGACAGCATGCCACAATCGCCGACGCCTTTGCCGCCCAGCTTGAAAGAGAAGCCGAGCCGGAGCAGGAGGAGCCCGGTGTCGAAGAATAAGGCTTTTGGGGGAAAGGGGCAAAATTCGCCCTTTTTCCGCCCATAAAACCCAAAGCAAAGATAAAATTTAATACAAAGCTATTGACAAATGCCGAGTTTTATGATAAACTCGGTATTTGTTGTATGGTGGGTTTTTGTGGCAAAGTTTATTTGCGTCAAAACCCCGAACAGCTATTACTCAAGAAAGGAGAAATGATATGCCCACCTTTAATCAGCTTGTCCGCAAGGGTAGGGAGAGCATTGACAAGAAGTCAAAGACTCCTGCGCTGCTCAAGGGATTCAATGCCAAGCGTCAGATTATGACCGACAGCAATTCCCCTCAAAAGCGCGGTGTTTGCACTGCCGTCAAGACCACCACCCCCAAGAAGCCCAACTCTGCACTCCGTAAAATCGCCCGTGTACGCCTTTCCAACGGAATCGAGGTTTCGACCTACATTCCCGGCGTCGGTCACAATCTTCAGGAGCACAGCGTCGTGCTTATCCGCGGCGGCCGTGTTAAGGACCTCCCCGGTGTTCGTTACCATATCGTCCGCGGCACTCTTGACGCTCAGGGCGTTTCGGGAAGAATGCAGGCCCGTTCCAAATACGGCGCAAAGCGTCCGAAGAAATAAATTCGGAAAATTTAAAGACGAAATCTTCTTGCAGGCCGGCACTTATGTGTCGCAGATGCGTTTATATATATTCGCTTCTGCTTGGTGCCACGGGATTTTGTCACTCGAGTACCTATGATATCATTATGTGAAGGAGGGAAGCGAAGTGCCAAGAAGAGGCCAAATCGCAAAGCGTGACGTATTACCCGATCCGCTTTACAATTCCAAACTTGTTACCCGTCTTATCAACAATATTATGTACGACGGCAAGAAGGGCGTTGCCCAGAAGATTGTCTACGGTGCATTCGATATTGTCAGAGAAAAGACCGGAAAAGAACCCATTGAGGTTTTTGAAGAGGCCATGGAAAATGTCATGCCCCAGCTTGAGGTCAAGGCTCGCCGTGTAGGCGGCGCCACCTACCAGGTACCCATGGAGGTTCGTCCCGAGAGACGCCAGACCCTGGGTCTGCGGTGGATCACCACATATTCCAGAGCCCGTTCGGAAAAGACCATGAAGGAGCGTCTTGCAGGCGAAATTCTCGATGCTTTAAACGGCACCGGCGGAGCAGCCAAAAAGCGCGAAGACACTCACAAGATGGCCGAAGCCAACAAGGCTTTTGCACACTACCGCTGGTAGTTTCATTTCAAGCGGTTTTTGCTTGATAACAGTATTTTTATTTTGCTCAAAGCTCGAGCAGGGAGGAAATTTATGCCAAGACAAGTATCACTTGAAATGACCAGAAATATTGGCATTATGGCTCATATCGACGCCGGTAAGACCACCACCACCGAGCGCATACTTTACTATACCGGAATTAACCATAAAATCGGTGAGACCCATGACGGTGCCGCCACCATGGACTGGATGGAGCAGGAGCAGGAGAGAGGTATAACCATTACCTCGGCTGCTACCACCTGTTTCTGGAAACCCAGCTATGCCAAGGACAAGTACCGCATCAACATCATCGACACCCCGGGCCACGTTGACTTCACGGCTGAAGTTGAGCGTTCGCTCAGGGTGCTGGACGGTTCGGTTACGGTTCTTTGCGCAAAGGGCGGTGTTGAGCCCCAGTCGGAAACGGTATGGCGCCAGGCCGATAAATACAAGGTTCCCCGCATGGTCTATGTCAACAAAATGGACATTATGGGAGCCAACTTCTACCACGTTCTCGATATGATGCACACGAGACTCAAGTGCAACGCCGTTCCCATCCAGCTCCCCATCGGAGCCGAGGATGACTTCAAGGGACTTATCGACCTTGTGGAAATGAAGGCGTATATCTACACCAACGACATGGGCACCGATATTGATGTTACCGACATTCCCGACGACATGAAGGAAATTGCTCAGAAATATCGTGAGGAGCTCATGGAGCACGTTGCCGAGCAGGACGAGGAACTGCTTGAGAAATATCTCGGCGGTGAGGAAATCACCATCGAGGAAATCAAGACTTGCATCCGCAAGGCCACCATCGCAAACCAGATGGTTCCGGTTGTTTGCGGAACTTCCTACCGAAACAAGGGCGTTCAGAAGCTTCTCGACGCTATTGTTGACTTTATGCCCGCCCCCACCGACGTTCCCGCCATCAAGGGCGTCGACCCCCGTACCGACGAGGAAGTCGAGCGTCACAGCTCGGACAGCGAGCCCTTCTCGGCTCTGGCATTTAAGATTGCCGCCGACCCCTTTGTGGGTAAGCTCTGCTTCTTCCGTGTCTATTCGGGAACCTTGAAGGCAGGCTCGACGGTCTACAACTCCTGCAAGAGAGGCAGCGAGCGTATCGGCCGTATCCTGCAGATGCACAGTAATCACCGTCAGGACATTGAGGAGTGCTATGCCGGCGACATTGCCGCGGCGGTAGGCCTCAAGAACACCACAACCGGTGATACCCTCTGCAATCAGAACAATCCGGTAATTCTCGAATCCATGGAATTCCCCGAGCCCGTTATCCGTGTAGCCATCGAGCCCAAGACCAAGGCCGGACAGGAGAAGATGGGCATCGCCCTTCAGAAGCTGGCCGAGGAGGACCCGACCTTCAAGTGCTACACCGACGAGGAAACCGGGCAGACCATCATCGCCGGTATGGGTGAGCTCCACCTGGAGATCATCGTCGACCGAATGATGCGTGAATTCCATGTCGAGGCAAACGTCGGCAAGCCCCAGGTTGCCTATAAGGAGACCATCCGTCAGGAAGCCAATTCCGACACCAAATTCGCCCGTCAGAGCGGCGGTCACGGCCAGTACGGTCATGTTAAGATCAAGGTCGAGCCCAACCCCGGCAAGGGCTATGAATTTGTCAACGCCATCACCGGCGGTGTCATTCCCAAGGAATACATCCCCGCAGTCGACGCAGGTATTCAGGGCGCAATGCAGTCCGGCGTGCTTGCAGGCTATCCGGTGGTTGACGTTAAGGTCACCCTTTACGACGGCTCATATCACGAGGTCGACTCCTCTGAAATGGCATTTAAGATGGCCGGTTCCATGGCATTTAAGGACGCCTGCAAAAAGGCCAGTCCCGCCTTCATGGAGCCCATTATGAAGGTTTCGGTTGTCATACCCGACGAGTACATGGGAGACATCATCGGCGACCTGAACAGCCGCCGTGGAATGATTATGGGAACCGATACCGAAAACGGCACCACCGAGGTTCACGCTCAGGTTCCGCTGTCCGAAATGTTCGGATATGCCACCGCCATGCGCAGTAAGACCCAGGGCCGCGGCCAGTACAGCATGGAGCCCGACGAGTATAAGGAAGTCCCCAAGAGCATTGCCGAACAGATTATCAGCAATTCTGCAAGAAGGACGACTGAGGGCCTTAAATTTCAACTTTTTGTTGAAATGCTCTTGCATTTTTTCGCAAATGTTGGTAAAATAATAAAAAACAGCGCTGCTGTAATAATTTGAACATCAGTTCGTTTAATAAAAGGAGGAAATCCCAATGGCAAAAGAAAAATTTGACAGATCCAAACCCCACGTAAACATTGGTACCATCGGCCACGTTGACCATGGTAAGACCACCCTT
>CABMOR010000144.1 GCA_902388225.1 uncultured Oscillospiraceae bacterium
CCCCTTTCTGATTTTTTTAATGCCCCTTTCGGGTTTGCTCATTGCCCATTTGTACCGCATAAACCGCATGAGCGATAACGGCGGCACAAACCAGGTCATAAGCTCGGTCAGGGACAAAAATCCCCCGCCGGTGGTCATAGCTCCCCTGATTTTTGTCTCCACCGCCCTTACAAATCTTGTGGGCGGCTCGGCCGGCAGGGAGGGAGCCTCTCTTCAGCTTGGAGGAAGCATTGGCTCGGCGGTGGGAAAGCTTTTCCGCCTTGACGAAAAGGATATGAGCGTGGTGGTCATGTGCGGAATGAGCGCCGTTTTTTCGGCGGTTTTCGGAACCCCTCTCACTGCCGCCGTTTTCACAATTGAGGTCATAAGCGTCGGACAGTTTTACTATTCATCTTTGGTACCCTGCCTTGTGTCATCCCTGACGGCGTACGGCACCTCCCTTGTTTTGGGAGTTGTTCCCGAAAGGTTTGAGAAAATTGAGGTCTGCGATTTTTCCCTTCCCGCGTTTTTGAAGGTGGCGGCCTTAGGGGTGCTTTGCGCTCTGCTTAGCATGGTCTTTTGCATAGTTATGAAGCGGTCGTCAAGGGCAATAAAAAGGCTCTTGCCCAATGTATATTTACGCATACTTGCCGGCTCGGCGGCGGTCATTTTGCTCACGATTGTTTGCGGGTCGCAGAAATACAACGGCACCGGGATGAATCTTGTGGAGGATGCCGTTATGAACGGAAAGGCTCAGCCGTGGGATTTTGCGCTTAAGCTGGTCTTTACGGCAATCTCGCTGGGAGTTGGATTCAGAGGAGGGGAAATTGTGCCCGCCTTTGCGGTGGGAGCGACCTTTGGCTGCGTAATGGGAGGACTTATGGGACTCGCCCCGGAATTTGGAGCGGCTGTGGGCCTTATAGCCACCTTTTGCGGGGTGGTAAACTGCCCCGTTGCCTCGATTCTGTTAAGCGTCGAGCTGTTCTCGAGTGAAGGACTGCTCTTTTTTGCCCTTGCCGGAGCCATAAGCTTTATGCTCTCGGGATATTACGGCCTTTACAGCAGTCAAAAAATAGTATATTCCAAGCTTACGGCAAAATTTATCGACCGAAGGGCGAAATAATTTAGGGCTTTGAGCCGAAAAAATCTCAAAAAACGGGTTGGTTCGGAAGGCGTATAAAAGACTTTTTCGGTTGACAGAAAAAATAATTTGTGATATTATTTACCTTGTGTAAAGGTGCTGTTACGAAATTGTAAATTGATGGGTGCAGAGTGATTTGCAGGTTATTTTTCTGCAAAGGAAATTTAAAATGAAGGTAGTGAAAAAGGCTGTTAAGTCGTTTTTGTCATCGGTTGTTGCCCTTTCGGTATTATGTGCGGGGACGGTATTCGCCTCGGCATAAACCGACCCAAAAGATAAATACAGCGGCACTCCCGATTCGGTAACCATTCCCGCTCTTGAGGAGTCCAAAAAATCCAATATTTATTTTGGAGATGTAAACGCTTCCTCCTCCGTTTCCACCATTGATGCCCTTTTGATATTTCAAAAAGCAGTAAAAAAGATTACCCTGTCCGACACGACGAAATATGCATGGTTCCCCAGTACTGGGTCTTTTAAAACCGTAAAAAACCGGTCGACTTCCGTCGCCGTTTAAGTTTTTTAAATAACAGCAGCTATAAAAGGAGAATGAGCAAATGAACCTCTTAAAAAAAATTGCCAAAACAGCCTTTGCGGTGTCTCTGGCGGCGGCCGTGTCGCTTCCGGCAGGACTCTCTGCTTGGGCACTGAACTACACCATCGACCCCAAGGACGGTTACAGCGGAACTCCCGACTCGGTAACCATTCCCGCCCTTGACGACTCCAAGAGATCAAGCGTCTACTTCGGAGATGTGGATTACGACTCGGACGTGGACGTTAACGACGCTCTGACAGTGCTTCAGGGGGCGGTTGGCAAGACCGAGTTTAACGAATATGTCACCGACCGCGCAAATGTCGACGGTTCGACCGACGAAAACGGGGAAGTCACCCTGACGGTCAGCGACGCCCTCCAGGTGCTCCAGCACTCGGTGGGAAAGATTAAGGCCTTCGACGCCGAAAAGGCGGTGGTTGACAACGCCCTTAACATGAAGGTCAAGCTTAAATGCCGTGAGGACGGTACCTTTAACATTCTTCATGTTTCCGACTTCCAGGACGGCTGTACCGCCGGTGGAACCATTAAGGACGGAACCGTCCAGCGTTTTAACGCCATGATCGACGAGGCCGACCCCGACCTCGTGGTCATTACCGGCGACAACATCTGGCCCTGCCCTCTGGAAAGAGAAGAAGATTTCATTCGCTATGTTGACAAGATGGTAGCAAAGCTTGAGGCCGAGGAAATTCCCTGGGCCATAACCTACGGCAACCATGACAACGATATGGGAGATTTTGACGCAGTCCGCACCGATGTTAGAAAATGGCGTCAGCAGGAAATTTACGAAAGCTACGCTCACTGTGTGGCCTCGGCCGGTCCCGAAGGGGTTTTCGGAATAGGCAACTATGTCCTGCCCATTCTTACCAACGACGAGAGCTCTATTGCCTTTAACGTCTGGTGCATCGACACCGGCGATTATAACCAGAATCTCAACACCGACGGGCTTTATTATGACTATAAAAATCCCGATTTGATCGAAAAGGGCTATTATACCAACATTAGCAACAGCAAATACGACTTTGTTAAATACGATCAGCAGCTTTGGTACTACAACACCTCCATGATTATGGAAAACTATAACGGTGCCAGGATTCCCGGAATTATGATGGCTCACGTATGTCTGCCCGAATTTAAGGATGTGGACGCAAACAAGGATGACCCTGCGGTCAACTTTGTGGGTATAAACAAGGAAGGCTTTGCCACAGGACCTGTTAACTCCCACATGCTCGACACCATAATTGACCGTGGTGATGTTCTCGGCTTCTATGTCGGCCATGACCACATCAACAACTCCTCGGGACTTTGGAGAGGTATTGAGCTCGGCTTTGCCGGCGCTCTTACCACCGATATGTACGGAAGCTACAATGCCGCCGGCAACCCTGTCGACGTCAGCCCCGAGACCCAGGGAGGCCGTATCTTCACCATTAAGCAGGGTGAAAACGGCGAGGTCGCAACCATGACCAACAAGTGGGTCGCCTATGACGAAATCCGCGATACCAACGGCAACGATAAGACCCAGGAAATAGGAGAGGGTCCCTTCGACGGCCAGGCCGTTACCCTTGAGGTCGGAAAGGCCATAACCAAGAGAGTTTCGGGTTATGACCAGGTTCCCTTTGATGTCAGCGCCAAGTCCAACGCTATTCTTTCGGTGGTTGCGGGCAAGGGCTATAACAAGACCGCCGCCCTCTCGGTTTACAAGGGAGGAAAGGTGACCGAACCGGACGAAAAGGGCCGTATTGACAACACCGCCATGGCTATTTCGCTGGATAATGTTACTACCATCGGAAGCACAAGATACCTCAGAATGTGGGTCGATTTTTCAAATGTTGACTTCCGCAAGGCCAGCTTCGGACTGGTTGGTACCGACGGCACTGTCTATGCCACCGACAACAAGGATGTTGCCGGAACAACCTTCTACTATCTTGCCGAAGGACAAGAAAGATGGAAAGCATACACCAACGGCGACGACGGCTGCTTCGGAACCGCTCAGGGCACAAGCGTCAAGGGATTTAAGGGCTATGTTGCCTTCCCGGTAAAAGACTTTGTGGCCGCCGACGGAACCGCCCTCACAAAGACAAGCGATGTTAAGGAAATGTTTATGTTCTTTGACTATTCGGATGTTTCCACCCTGGGCAAGGGCTTCTATCTTGACGAGATAGGTCTTGTTTCCCAGTTCTGGAATTTCTGATCGACTAATTG
>CABMOR010000145.1 GCA_902388225.1 uncultured Oscillospiraceae bacterium
CTTCCAAGACTGCCGGAGCGGTATTCAGTACCATGGTTATAGGCGCAAAAGCATATGCAACCACCGAGCTTTCGGGCGGCGGTCTTCAGCATATCGTCAAGCAGCTCGGTTACGGCGACGATCCTCTTAACCAGAGAAGCTCGTCCGGTTGGAAAGCCACCAAAGCGGCCGCAATACTTAACGACTTCTATATGGTTCGCATTGAATCCATCAACGAGTACAGCTCGGTAATAAGCGAAAATTAAGGAGGAAAAACAATGGCTAAAACAGTTACCGAAGAAGTCACCGAAAAGGTTACCGAAGAAGTCACCGAAAAGGTTACCGAAGAAGTCACCGAAAAGGTTACCGAAGAATCAAAGGTTGAAAATCCCGTAAATCCCATGCTTGAATTTGTGAAAGTCAAGATACCTTCCGATCCCGTTCTCAAGAAAGAACCGATTCAGGTTGGAATCAACGGTAAGACCTACTTTGTACCTCGAGGAACGGAATGTTCCATTCCTAAACCCGTGGCGGAAGTAATCGCAAATTCATTTATGCAGCAGGAAGCGGCTGACGATCTGATGGATAGTTTGGCGCAGGACTAAACACAAAACAACAAGGCGAGGGGCAACTCTCGCCTTGTTTTCATATGGAGGGATTATGTATGACGGTACAAGACGCAATTGACAACGCAAAAATCATTTGTGACGATCAGTTTGATGATTCGGTCAAGTGGGTGTGGCTGCACAACCTTGACCTTCAGATAAAAAACTCAATTACAGACACTCACAGTAAATCTTTAGAATTACCCGAGCATTATTCAAGCGACAGCAAGCTTATTATGCCATCCCCTTACAGCGAGGCGTACGGATGGTATATACAGGCACAGAGCTGTCTTGTGAACGCCGAAATTGACGAATACAACAACTCTATGGCCATGTGTCAAAGCCTCATTTCAGAATTCCGAAATTTTTGGAATAAAAAATATCTTCCAAAGTCCACGGCAGAAGGTAAAAATAAAATAATTCTTTGGTAGGTGATGGGTCATGAATTATCCCGTACTAAGTTCTCTCGGAAGAACACAGGAATATACACAGGAGTTTAAGGGATATAATCACAGTCTCAGAATAGGCTCCTCCGAATTCTACGACATGGAAAATTTGTCTTGTGACGATTATCCGGTTATTTCCACCCGCAAAAAGAGGCATGATGTTGCACAAACAAGGGCTTGCCGCGGAATGGTTTCAAGAGGCTTTGAACATCCTATGTGGCTTGACACCGACCCTTCGGATAACAGCGATAATCCGGTTATGTGGATTTATGACAACGGTCAAAAGCAACAGACTGTTTCAGGCGGAGGTCTGTTTATTCAAAGCCAATCTAAAGTTAATCGTCAAATGGTAAAGCTCGGAAGCAAGGTTTGTATTTTCCCTGATAAGATTTGGTTTGATACCGAATGGGACAGCGCCGGAGAAATAAACATCCAAAAGACATGGAATTACATGGAAGTGTTTACACCCGAGCTTCCGACCGGAAAAAAATCCGAAAGCGGAAATTATTTTTACACCGATATAGACTTTGTTCCTTGTGACAGCGACGGAAATATTTACGAAATTTCGTGGACTTCTCATGATGAGCCAACCAAAAAACCGTCATCTTCCACGGAAAGCATAAACGAAGAAGACAGCGGTAAATATTGGCTGTATAAACCGGACAAATCAAATCCCGATAACAATAAAAAATACGGTAAAACGGCTGTTCTTTTCCGATTAAGCTATAGGAACGAAAAAGCAACATGGAATCAGGTGTACGACTGGAAAACCGCCGTTACGGATGATTTCGGTTCCTATTTATTTACCGGTCTTAAATCCGGAGATGTAGTGGATTTTTATTTTACCGATGACGCAACGGGCAACGACACTCCTCTTGAGCGTCAGGATAATGACGATTATTCGTACGATTATAAGGTCAATAAAACCACATATCTAAGGGAAATAAACAATAAAAGCTTTTTCAAATATACTTCCCGCGGCTACAAAATAATCGGAGAGCTTGACGGCAAATGCGGAATTATACTTGATGTCCAGCTTGAACCGTTCACATTCACCGTAACTGGTCCGGAAAGCGAAGAATACCAATATGCAACTAACTTCTTAAGCTTTGCAATATGCCGCAGGGTTCCCGATCTTGCGTATGTAACCGAATACAACAATCGTCTTTGGGGATGTTCAAAAAACGGACACGAAATATATTGTACCAAGCTCGGAGACCCCGACAATTGGTATGCCTATGAAGGAATAAGCACCGACGCCGAAGCCATAACCGTGGGAACCGACGGTCTTTTTACTGGGTGTGTGTCATGGAACGGTCAAATCCTCTTTTTCAAGGAAGATTGTATTCATAAGGTATACGGTGATTATACTCCTTATACATCCGTAACTCTTGACGTCAAGGGAGTACAGAAAGGCAGTTATCGGGGAATTGCCATTATTGACGGCGTGCTTTATTACAAAGCCACCGACGGAATATACGCATATACCGGAAGTATTCCTCAGAAGATTTCTTCTCCTTTGGGGCGAGAGATGTATTATGACGCTGTATTCGGAACCTGCGGAAAAAAGCTCTACTGCTCTATGAAGGACGGAATGGGCAAATACAAGCTCTTTGTTTACGACACCTCCACAGGAGTGTGGACAAGAGAACAGGATACATACATGAAATTTTGTTGTGAATGTGATGGCGATATGTTTTATCTTGACGGAAACAACGGGAAAATCAAAACCGTGGGCGGAACAAAGGGAAATCTTGATCTTTCCGCAAGCGGAATATCCGGCGATTCCGGAAAGAATCCATTCATACCGAAGGAAGAAGGCCCTTTTGAATGGTTTTTTGAAACAGGAGAATTAGGCATGGAAAGCCCGAATAAAAAGAGTATTTCCAGATTCATGATGAGACTCAAGCTGGAGAGCGGCGCAGGAATGACAGTATCGCTAATGTATGATTCTTCTGGAAAATGGCAGGAATACAGAGTCATAACCCCAAAAGACCGAATATCAACGGTGAATATACCAATTATTCCCCGTCGGTGCGATCACCTTAGAATCAGGGTGTCGGGAAAGGGCGGCTTAACCCTATACAGCATATCCAAGATGTACAAACAAGGGAGCAGACGATGAATAACAAATATAACTATGACTTCCCCCCTCCCCTTTCGGGAAATTCATATCAACAGTTACAACAGATTAACGATTATCTTTACAAGCTTGTTGATTTAATGCGGGCGAAGGAAGCGATTGAATTTAATACTGAGGACAAAAATCCGAATATCGCAATAAATCAGCGCACCCAAGGGGTTGTATCTCTGAAAATCGGAGATGTTCTTATTCAAAGCGGAAATACCAACATTGGATTCGGGGATTTGTCAAGTGCGGATTGGTCGCTTCCACAAGTTATCCCGGTAACAAAAAGAACAAGCGCCGAAACAGAGGTGGGGGTATTCGCTCTTAGACAACTTGTTTATACTACACCCGAGATTTCATTTCCCACCGAGTACAAAACAATACCTCAAATTTTCATAGCTCCCTCCGATTATATTCGGGGAAAAACCGACTACTGTCTTTACGATTTTTCGGTTTGTGACCCGAAAAGGGAGGGTTTTTTTGTGAAAAGCAGAATAATGGCAGTCGGTTTTTTTGTGGAGGACAACGACTTTTCGGTTCCGTTATCATGGCTTTCGATAGGAACGGTTTAAGAAAGGAGCTTTTTAAATGGCAATCAGTTTTAATCCCATCAGCTATAATTTTTCCGAGTCGGACGATGTAAAAAAGAAAAAGCAACAGGCGGACGAGCAATACAACAGGCTTTTAAACTACGGCTC
>CABMOR010000146.1 GCA_902388225.1 uncultured Oscillospiraceae bacterium
GTTGTCCGAAATAGTATAAATTTCCGATTTAGTTACTGTTTCGTGAGGTTATTATAACACATCATTATTGTCATTACAAGATGGAAACCGATGTTTTTTACTTTTTTTGGGAAAGAGCTTTTTCACCTTAAAGGTAGTAGCAAAAAAGCATTGAAAAAACCGCCCCTGAAAAAAAGGAAAAGCGGTTTAAATATCAAATTTTAAATTTTCAAATGTCGGATTTCGGTGGGGCTCCTTTGAGCTTTCGGCAAGATTTATGACCCTTACTCCCCGGCTTTTTGCGTATCTGACGGTATAGGCCGTTCCGCCCCTTGGCTTTTGAAGGTATGCAAGACAGACGGTGGATGCATTTACCAGCATTTGATTTCTCTTTCCCATGCAAAAGTCGGTATAACGGTCGCAGGCATATTCCACCTCATCGGCGGAGGCGAGAATCTGCTCATAAATCCTTTGGTTTTGGAACGACCAGCGGCTTGCCTGCTCGGGGCAGGGCAGAAAGAGAATTAAACGGACATCACCGTGCTTTTTTCTGAATTCCAGCACCCTTTCGGCGGCCAGGGTGTCAAAGCCCAGGGCTCCTCCGGCGCAAAAATCGGTTATTCCCTCGTTATATAGAAGCTCAATACGGCGTTCAAGCTCATCCGAAAGACGGGAAAGGTCGTCAGAGGGAATGCTTCTGTGGCCTGTAAAACAGCAGGTATTTTCTTTCAAATTCTCACCCCCAAAGAAAAAGCCCGTTTTGGTAAAGAAAAACGGGCTTTAAAAATTAAACTCAGTCGGTGATATAGGGCAGAAGAGCAACATGACGGGAGCGCTTGATAGCGGTGGTCAGGGCTCTCTGATGACGGGCGCAGGTACCGGTCACACGGCGGGGAAGAATCTTTCCGCGCTCGGAGGTATACTTGCGGAGCTTTGCAACATCCTTATAGTCGATGGTATCGACCTTGTCGACGCAAAAGCTGCAAACCTTTCTGCGGCCCTTGCGGTTTCCGCGCATGGGGCGCTCGGGGCGCTCGGGACGCTCGGAACGCTCGGCCTTTGCCTCGGCGGGAGCGGCAGTCTCGGCGGCTTCCGCAACCGGAGTCTCTACGACATTCTCGTTTTCCATTTCTATTCAGTCCTTACTTTATAAATTTGGGCCCGTTAAAACGGGAGATCGTCGTCGCTGTCGTCGATTTCACGGAAATCGTCCCGTCCGCTGTTTTCAAAGGCGGCGGTAGCCTGAGTCCGGTCTTCATAAGCGGGGGCGGGCTGGCCGCCGCCGGCATAAGAATCTCTCTTGGGCTCGGCAAAATGGACATTTTCAGCAACGATATTAAAGGCCTTGCGGCGCACACCGTTTCGGTCCTCGTAGGAGCGGGTCTCCATTCGACCCTGAACCGCAACAAGCTGTCCCTTTGTGAAATACTTGGAGACAAAGTCGGCGGTCGAGCCCCATGCCACAACGTCAAAAAAATCTGTCTGACGCTCGCCGTCCGCACTCTTGAAGGTACGGTCGACAGCAATGGTAAAGGAGCAAACCGAACGGCCGGAGGGGGTTTGGCGAAGCTCGGGATTATCGGTGAGCCTTCCCATCATAATTACGGAATTAAGCATAAATTCCCCTCCTTAGTCGATGTTGGTGATCATGGTGCGAAGCACGCCGTCGGTGATCTTGAACACACGGTCAAGCTCGGCGGGGAAGGCGGGCTCGGAAGTGAACTTCACGACAGCATAGAAGCCCTCGGGCTGGTCGTCGATAAGGTATGCAAGTCTGCGCTTACCCCATACATCGACGCTGTCAATTGTGCCGTTCTTTTCGATCATTGCCTTGAATTTCTCAAGCAATGCGTTGGCGGTATCCTCTCCGTTTTTGACGGAAAATACCATCATTACCTCGTATTTGGACATTTGTCAGCACCTCCTTTTGGTCATTTGGCCCCGTTTTTCGGAGCAAGGAGCAGGCGTTAAATGAAATTCACCTGCGTACATGTTATACTATCACATCGGGCGGCTATTGTCAAGATTTTATTTTTTGTCAAGGGAGACCTTAACCTCTACCCCCTTGGGAGCGGTAAAGTCCACCGTCACACTGCCCTCTTCATTTCTTATGTCGGCCTCAAGAATACCGACGGGGGTTGGGTATTTTACATGAATAAACTTTAAATTGCCCATTTTGGGGGAGATTTCTATTGTTTTACACCCCTCTTTGACAATGTGAATACCCGCAACCTCCTCCATAAGGAAGGGTACCGCTCCCGAAGCCCAGCCGTGGCAAAGGCTGTGGCGGAAGCCCTTATAGCAATAGTCGCCCCGGTCTCCGTGGACATCCTCCCGCCCGTTTTCCGACAAATCGACAATACTTCCGGTGTTTTTGCCCCATGAGGGGTCAAAGTCTTCCCAAAATGTCGTGGCTCCCCGGTCTAACATATCAAGGCTGTAGCTTTTAAGTATTTCGACAGCCGAAAAAACATCGGTTTTGGCCAGCTCTTTAAGTATGTAAAAGAGAAGATATGCGGAAATTCCGTCGCTTTTTCCCTCATTTATGACGCGGGAGGCCTCCTGCTCCGAAATAAATCCCGCCGCCGACATAAATGCCGCCGTCTGTTTTTGCCCCTCGTGGCTGCCGGGGATTTTTAAGAGCAGATCGGACTTTTGCCTGCAAAGCTTGCAAAGCTCATCATCTCCGAGAGCCCTTGCAATGTCCGAGCCCTTTTCAAGGGCGATTTTAAGCAGCGCCCTCACCCCGCTCTTTTCCGAAAGGGGCTTTGAGTGGGTCGGCCAGTCGAGAAAATAGCTTTCAAGGCAGTCGCTTCCGTCCTCAAAAACCTTTTGGCACAAAAGCCTCAAAAGGGCGGCGGCGTAATCCCTCTCACAAGCCAAAAAATCAAAATCTCCGGTATAAAAATAGTAATCCCAAACTATTATAAGCCACCAAAGAGAATAGGAGGCCATGCCGTTCATATAAAGAGGCAGAGGAGCCTGGGACTTGGCAAAATCAAGACTTTTTCCGACAATGTCAAGAGGTCCGAAAACCGTCCTTGCGGTCAGCATTTCGGGATGCATATCCCCTATCCAAACCAGTCTGTCCCGCTTTATGCCGTCCCAAACCATGTTTTGGAGGTTAAGATGACAGGTGTAGGCCGCCGTGTCGAAAATCCTGTTTATCTCCTCGTCGTCACAGACAAATTCCCCCTTGTATTCAAGGTCTCGGAAAACAAAGACGGCGGGAGCGGATTTCAGGGATATGGCGGCATGCTTTTCCAACAGCTCGATTTTCACAAAACGAAAGCCGGTCTGACCCCATTCCTGGTCGCTGTAGGAGGGCACGGGAATTTCAAAATCCCTGACCGAATGGTCGTTGCAGGCCCCCTTTTGCCCGATATCCGACATGGCCTCCGAAAGGGATTCCCCAAAGGTCAGGCGAACCTTCGGATAGGCGGTTATTTCCGAAGTGAAATTAAGAAGTCTTATGCCCCCGTGAAGCTCACGGCCGAAATCCAGCACAACAAAGGCCTTTTCTCCCCCGTCGTTTGAAAGGGTGGTGACATCGGTCTCGTTAAGACCTATCTGGAGAGTTTTTTCCCTTAAAAGTCCTTGGGGATTTTTAACATTCCCTCCGGTTTTGACGATTTCTTTGGGCAAAATATATCTTCTTTTTCGTTGGTCCTCGCCTGCAAGGCGGAAATCATCTATATAATTCATATGTACCTCTGTTTTCAAAAAAACCGCCGTGGAAAGCCCCGCGGCGGTTTTCGGTATTATCACAACCGGAATTATTTAAGCTCGGAGAAATATTTAATGGTGCGGACCATCTGGCTGGTGTAGGAGTTCTCGTTGTCGTACCAGGAAACAACCTGAACCTGGGTGTTGC
>CABMOR010000147.1 GCA_902388225.1 uncultured Oscillospiraceae bacterium
ACAATGCCGTGGCCGAGCTTATGGCAAGCCATGCCGGAGGACAGAATTATTATCACTTCCACGGAACCGGGCGGGGCGCATTGGATGATTTTTTGAAGGACATCGGGGCAAGAGGAGTTGACCTTTCACTCAATCCCCAGATTCGTGTAAGCGAATATATAAATGACATGGACCTTTGCATGGCTGCAGCCGACCTTGTTATAAGCCGCGCCGGAGCAATTACTCTGAGCGAAATTGAGGCGCAGGGGAAGGCGTCGGTACTCATCCCTTCGCCAAATGTTGCCGAAAATCACCAGTTCCACAATGCCATGACCCTTAAAAACCGAGGGGCGGCTGTGGTTATTGAGGAAAAGGATTTGACCGGTGAATTGCTTTATAAAACCGTTTTTGAACTGCTTGAAGATCCCTTGAAAACCGAGAGGATGGGAAATGCGGCCAAAAAAGACGCATATCTCGATGCAAATAAAAGGATATATGAGGCCATAATGTCTCTTTTATAACTTACTCGAACCTTTACAATTCGCCTGAATAAACTGGAATTACAGTTTATTTTATGAGGTGGATGCCATGAAGCGTATCTGCATAAAGGGCGGAAAAAAACTTTACGGAGAAATAGATGTTCAGGGTGCCAAAAACAGCTCTTTACCCATTCTGTCGGCGGCGCTGATTTGCGAAAGTCCTTGCGTAATACATAACTGCCCTGACATTACCGATGTTAATGCGGCCGTAAAAATATTGGAATATTTAGGTTGTGGAGTAAAGCGAGAAGGAAACACCCTGACGGTCGACCCGAGAGGTTTCAAGTGTCGTGAGGTACCGGACGCTCTTATGCGGGAAATGCGCTCCTCCATTATTTTCCTCGGAGCGGTGACAGCCAAATGCGGATGCGCCTTTTTATCCCTCCCCGGAGGCTGTGAGCTTGGCCCCAGACCCATAGATATTCATCTTTCCTCTTTGAGAAAAATGGGTCTTGAAATTGAGGAAAGCCACGGGAGACTGGACTGTTTTTGCAAAGACACGCTTTTGGGCTGCGAGATTGATTTGCCGTTTCCAAGCGTCGGAGCAACCGAAAATATTATGCTTGCAGCAATAAAGGCAAGGGGCAAGACGGTAATAAGGAATGCCGCACGAGAGCCTGAAATTTCCGACCTTGCCCAGTTTTTAAATTCCTGCGGAGCAAGGGTCTTCGGAGCAGGAGAAAGCACGGTGGAAGTTGAGGGAGTAGAGAGTCTTTCGGGATGTGAACATGTTGTTATTCCCGACCGTATTGCGGCGGCGACATATATGTCGGCCGTTGGAGCGTGCGGAGGAAAGATTATTCTTAATAATATCGAGCCCACCCACCTTTATTCAACATTTCCCTTTTTTGAACAGGCAGGAGGAACTATAAAGATAAAAGACAGATCGGTTGAATGTGAATTCAAAAACCGACCCAAGGCACTTTCCACCGTCAGAACAGGAGTCTATCCCGGTTTTCCAACCGACGCCCAGCCCACACTTATGGCCATGACTGTCATGGGAGAGGGCACTACGGTTTTTGTGGAAAATATTTTTGAAAACAGATTCCGGCAGGTAGATGAGCTTGTAAGACTGGGCGCCCGCATAAGAGTGCAGGGAAGGGTGGCCGTTGTGGACGGGGTAGAAAGGCTGACCGGAGCGGCTGTGGAGGCTGCCGATCTTCGGGGAGGCGCCGCTATTGCGGTGGCCGGACTTTGTGCCGACGGAGAGACATCGGTCGGACACGTGGATTATATAAACCGAGGCTATGAAAATTTTGTCAATAATTTGAGCCGGCTTGGCGCCGACATAAAAACCGTAGAAGGAAAGAAATAATATGACCGAAAAGAAAAAAACCGACTCTGCTGAGGAGCAAAGGCAATTGCTTTCCGAAAAAAGCCGCAAAAAAAACGGCAAGAAAAATTTAAAAAAGAGAAAAACAGGCAAATGGCTGACCGGCATCCTGCTAATACTTATATGGATAACCCTGACGGTATGTCTCAGCTATACCGTGTTTTTTAAGGTCAAGGCCGTGGAAACCGAAGGAGAGAGCATTTATTCCTCTGAACAAATTATTCAAAGCTCGGGAATATACGAAGGACAAAGTATGCTTTCCATCAGTACCGAAGAGGTCTCTTCAAAGGTGTGCAAAACACTTCCTTTTATAAAAACGGCCGAGGTAAGACGGATTCTTCCTTCGACGGTAAGAATAACGGTTACAGCCGAGACTGCGGCGCTAAGCGCCAAATACGGCGAAAGCTTTTTGACCCTTTCGGAGGATTTGAAGGTTCTTGAAGAAACAGACCAAATAACCTATCCGGTTATTGTCGGAAGTCAAATAAATTCGGGTGAACCGGGAGAAGAAATAGTGATGGCCGACGGTTTGACAGAAACCCTTGAAAGACTTAAATCAGCCTTTTTGAGCACCGAAATCGAGGATATCTCGGTTATAGATTTAACCGACCCCGACAATATCAAACTGCTTTATAAGGAATCTTTTGTACTTGAGCTTGGAAGTGACGATTTGCTTGAATATAAGCTCAAATTCTGCATAAAGGTTGCACAGTCGGAGCAAGGGCAGGGCGTTATAGATGTTAAAAATGTCAACGAATCAAATAAGAAAGGATTTTTCAGTCCCAAAACCGTCAAAGACCAAATAAATCTTCCTTAAATTCGATAAAATTACAAAAAAAATATAAAAATAGCCACAAAGATATTGAAAAGCAAAATAAAATATGTTACAATACTTTGTGAATTATAGTTATGACTTGTGTTATAGTGCTTATAATGTAATGTAAAAATAACAGGTGTAAAAAAACTGGAGGTATAATAAATGGGTTACGAACTTGCACAGGAATATTCAAATGTGGTACAGATTAAGGTTATCGGCGTTGGCGGAGGCGGCGGAAACGCTGTAAACCGCATGGTTGACGCCGGAGTTAAAGGTGTTGAATTTATCGCCATCAACACCGACAGCATGGCCCTTTATCATTCAAAGGCCGACCAGAAGATTCAGATTGGTGAAAAAGCCACTCAGGGTAAGGGTGCAGGAGCAAACCCGGACGTAGGCGCCAAGGCCGCCGAGGAATCCCGCGACCTTATTGTCGACGCTATTAAGACCGCCGATATGGTCTTTATTACAAGCGGCATGGGCGGAGGAACCGGAACCGGTGCAGCTCCCATTGTTGCTCAGATTGCCAAAGAGATGGATATACTTACTGTCGGTATCGTTACGAAACCGTTCTCTTTTGAGGGCAAGCGCCGCATGGAGCAGGCTGAGATAGGTATTGCCGCTCTCCGTGAGAATGTCGACAGCCTTGTGGTTATCCCCAACGAGCGTCTCCAGTATGTTTCCGACACCAAGATTACACTTACCAACGCATTTAACATTGCTGACGATGTTCTCCGTCAGGGCGTTCAGAGTATTTCTGAGCTGATATCCATCCCGGCTCTTGTTAACCTTGACTTCGCAGATGTTACCGCGGTTATGAAGAATTCCGGCTATGCCCACATGGGAGTCGGCGTTGCAACCGGTAAAGACAAGGCCGAGATTGCCGCTAATGCCGCCATTACCAGCAAGCTTATCGAAACCTCTATGAACGGCTCTAAGGGTGTTATTATTAACATTACCGGTCCTTCTGACATCGGACTTGAAGAAGTTACGGCGGCATCCGCCATTGTTGCCGAGGCGGCTGACGAGAATGCCAACATCATCTGGGGTGCTCAGATTGACGACAGCCTTGAGGATGAGATCAGAGTCACTGTTATCGCCACCGGTGCTCCAAACGAGAACGATAAACATCGCAAGACCGGCGGAGCTCTTGATGACATCTTCT
>CABMOR010000148.1 GCA_902388225.1 uncultured Oscillospiraceae bacterium
AGAAATTCCAAAAGACCGACGCAGTAGGGCTTGGAGTCGCCGTTGTTGGCCGAAAATGCGAGATACATTTTTCCGCCCTGTTCTATAAAGCATCCCCCTTCGTTAACCCGACCGGTGTGAAGCTCCCAATCATATTCGGCTTGACAAATGATTTTTCGGCTGTCCTCATTTATTGTCCAAGGGTTGTCCATTTTTGCGATGCAGATGCGGTTCATGCCGCCGCCGATAAGCGCATAAGAAAAATATCGGGTATCTGTATAGGGGTTGTAATAGGGGGAGGCGTCAATACAGTAGGTGTGGGGATCGATAAGACCCTTAAAATGATAATCCCCGAAAATATCCTCGGTGTCCGATTCCATGCAAAAAAGCCGCTGAGTGTCAAGGTCGCCGGGAGTTAAGGTGCCGTTTGAATAGATATACCACCGTCTGAAATGGGGATCAAAATAAAACTCCGGCGCCCATATGTCGGATTTTATAACGTTGTCGCCCCCCCTGTAAATGACCTTGGACTGGTCTTTTGTAAGGGTGGAAAGATGACGGCTCCGATAAAGCTCAAGACGGTCGAAGGAGGTGAAAAGGGTATAGTAATATCCGTCGACATACTTTACAAAGGGGTCGGGACAGGACTCGGCGGTTGTGGGATTTGAAATGAGGTCTCCGATATAGCTGTCCTTTGAACCAAGTTCAATAAGTCGGTCCTTTGCTCGGCTTTCGGAAAGAAGGTTTGTGCAGAAATATCCGACGGCGTCCTTTAGTCTGTCGCCCTTTGCAGCAATTAAAACATCCTGTCCGATTTCGATTTTGACCTGAGCGCTGTCAAGCCGGGATGCAAGTTTTTGCGAAATTATAATGCGGCGGGAGGGGGATGACTTTGAAGGAAATTTGCCGGTTATTTCCCTAATGCGGCCGACGACGGCTTGCTCGTATTCCGAAAGCTCTCGGCCGTCGGAAAAAACAGCAAAGTCGGAAATGTCGGTTCCGTTTACCGTTACTTTAATTTTTTCGTCTGTTCCTCGGTTCATTATAACCTCCGGATAATTTTAAAATAGATTTTTAAGAGCAGGGTAAAACTGCTTGAATTTTTGATATTTTTCTTGATATTTTGCCATTGTTTCTCTGTCGGGCTTAATGCGCTCAGAAATCTTTACGACCGTCTGCGCCGCCTGAGCCACCGAGGGAAAATACCCGCAGCCGACCGCCGCCAGCATTGCCGCTCCGAGGGCGGGTCCTTCCTCGGATTCAAGGGTTTCAACCGTCAGTCCGGTCACATTTGCCACGATTTTTCTCCAAAGAGGACCTTTGGCTCCACCACCGCAGATTTTGGTCGAGCTAAGGGTCACTCCGGTGGTTTTGGCCGCTTCCAGCGAATCTTTCAGGGCGAAAGCCACGCCTTCAAGAACCGCCATGGTCATGTCCTCTCTTGTGGTGTCCATGGACATCCCCAGAAAAACACCTCTGGCCGAAGGGTCGTTGTGGGGAGAACGCTCTCCCATAAGATAGGGCAGGAAAAAAACGCGGTTTTGACCGAGGGGGGGAACATTTTTCTGCTCGGCGGCAAAATCGGGAGTTTTAAGGATGCTTTCACACCACCATTTATTGCATGAAGCGGCGCTTAGCATACAGCCCATAAGGTGGTATTTGCCGTTTGCATGGGCAAAGGAATGAAGAGCGTTGGCACCGTCAACACCGAAGGAGTCTTTGGAAATAAAAACCGTACCCGATGTGCCCAGCGATATGTTACAGTCGCCGTCGGACACCGTACCGGTGCCTATGGCTGCGGCGGCGTTGTCCCCGGCTCCGGCGATAATTTTTACATCACCTTTAAGCCCGAGTTTTTTTGCGTATTTTTCCTTAAGCAAACCGACCGTTTCAAAGCTTTCGAAAACTTTCGGCAGCATGGTTTCTTCTATACCGCATATTTTAAGCATTTCTTTTGACCAGCAGCGGTTTTTGACATCAAAAAGCAGTGTGCCCGATGCGTCCGAAACGTCGGTGGAAAAACTGCCCGAAAGCTTATATGCAATAAAATCCTTGGGAAGCATGATTTTGTTTATACGGGAAAAATTTTCCGGCTCGTTTTGCTTCATCCAAAGAATTTTCGGAGCGGTAAAACCCGCAAAGGCAATGTTGGCCGTAAGAGCCGACAGCTTTTCTTTTCCCACCGTGCCGTTTAAATATTCGGTCTGCTCTGCCGTGCGGCCGTCGTTCCAGAGAATGGCCGGGCGGATAACCTCGCCGTTTTTATCAAGAGCAACCAATCCGTGCATCTGTCCGCCAAAGCTTATTCCTTGGACGGCTTCCCGGTTCGAGCCCTCAAGTAGCTCCTCCATTCCCGCCATCACGCCCTTAAACCAGTCTTCGGGGTTTTGCTCCGACCAGCCGGGTTTGGGGAAATAAAGGGGGTATTCCTTTGAAACGGTTTTTAAAATCTCTCCCTTTTGGTTCATCATGAGCAGTTTGACTGCCGATGTTCCGAGATCGATACCTATAAAAAACATAAAATACCTCCTTTAAGGTTTAACAAATGTCTTCCGCCGTGATTATAACAGAAAAAAATTTCAATTGCAACATCTCCCAAGGGGCAAAGCGAAAAATTGTCATGTTAAAAGCATTCAAAAGCAAAAGCAAAAATTTTCTAAGGTGTTTGCTGAAAGGCTTTTTGACTTTAAGCCTGCTGAAATGTTTGAAGGCCGAAAAAAGAAAACCCGAAGGAAAAACCTTCGGGTTTGAATTTGAAATTCGGCTTGAACCGCAGATTATCTCTTGGAGAACTGGGGTGCGCGACGGGCGCCCTTGAGACCGTATTTCTTACGCTCTTTCATTCTGGGATCACGGGTCAGGAAACCTGCTTTCTTGAGAATGGGGCGAAGCTCGGCGTCATACTGGAGCAGAGCACGGGAAAGACCGTGGCGGATGGCGCCGGCCTGGCCGGTAACTCCGCCGCCGCCTACGCGACAAACGATGTCGAATTTGCCGTTCGTCTTGGTGACTGCGAGAGGCTGACGAACGATGAGCTTAAGAGTTTCAAGACCGAAATATTCGTCAATGTCACGGTCGTTGATGGTGATTTTGCCGGTGCCGTTATAAACACGGACGCGGGCTACAGAGCTCTTTCTGCGGCCGGTTCCGTAGAAATAAGGTTTGCTGTCGTACATTATTCGTTACCTCCCTTAAAGTGTATAAGCCTCGGGCTTCTGAGCCGCGTGCTTGTGGTCGGCGCCCTTGTAAACGCGAAGACGGGTGAGGGCGTTGCGGCCGATGGTGTTGTCGGGAACCATGCCCTTGACAGCAAGCTGCATAGCAAGCTCGGGACGCTGGCTCATAAGGGTGCCGTAATCGGTCTCCTTAAGATGTCCGATGTAACCGGTGTGACGGCGATAGAACTTCTGGGTGAGCTTGTTTCCGGTCAGCACGGCCTTGTCGGCGTTTATGATGATAACGTGATCTCCGCAGTCGAGATGGGGAACGAAGGTAGTCTTGCGCTTGCCGCGAAGAAGATCGGCGGCAACTGCTGCTACACGGCCGATGGGCTTTCCGGCGGCGTCAAGGACATACCATTTACGCTCAATGTCGGCTGCTTTAGGCATATAAGTTGACATATTGCTTTCCTCCGAAATATTTTTTAATCTAAATTATAAACCAACAAATAAAGGGCGGCTTTTTGCCGCTCAAAGATAATAACACAATTGTAGTTTTGTGTCAACAGATTTTTGATTAAAAAATTAAATTACTTGGGTGTTTCTCGTAATTTCGCCAAATTCCTGCTAAATACTCGTTATTTTAAAGAAATGAGTTTGACAAACGGCCTTTATTTTTCAAAAATAAGAAAAA
>CABMOR010000149.1 GCA_902388225.1 uncultured Oscillospiraceae bacterium
TTGAACGACAGCTTTCAGAGGGGCAATAGCTTTTTTGAAACATTCCTCACACTCGGGACGGCCATCGTATTCATCGCATCCGTTCGGAACGATGTATGCGGCATTATCCCTTGAAACAGGATGGCCGTAAAAAGCAAGTTCTTTTTTGTGCACAGGGCAAAAAACTTTAATTTTGAAAATCATAAATGCAACTCCAAGGCTAAAATGACATTTCCTTTTTATAGCATTATATCACAAAGAGAACAAAAAGCAAGTAAAACAAACCAAAAGGAGGTGAAAAAATGGAAAGACTTTTGAAATGTGACGAGGTGGCTGAGAGATACGGCGTGAAGGTCAAAACGGTTTGGGAATGGATACGCACCGGAAAGCTTGAGGCCTTCTCTACCGGCAAGATCTACAGAGTATCGGAAAAACATCTTAAGGATTTCGAGAAACGGAATTCTACCAAAGGAGTGAAAAAGAATGCCTAAAATTTATGTTTCGCTTGCGGATAAGCGCAGGGCGGCTATCGAACGGGAGTTTCGCAACCAGGAACGGCAGCTTCGAGCGATTATCCAAGAAAAATGGAAAGAGAACAAATACAAGGACCTTGAGTTCAAGGAAAAGGCCGGGGTTGGGATAAACACGGTCACAGCCTTTAAGCACCGCCCATTTTCGCTGACCTGCGAATGCCTCATCAAATGCTGTGTGGCGGCGGGTATCGTGCTGGGCGTGGTGGATGAAAAATAAGGAGGACAAAGAAAATGACACTGGAAACAGCATTCTTTACTTGCGCATTCGGGGGGCTTATCTTCGGAGGACTTATAGGAGAGCTGATCGAGCACCAAAAGGCAAAAAAGGCAAAATTAAAAAAAGCCCAAGCAATTAAGCTTCGGCATAATCAGTTGATTACCTTTCGGTCGTGTGCGGAATATAACCCGCAAGAGCCGGCCAAAAAGGCTATCGGATATTAAGGAGGCAAAAAAAGTCCCTCCGGCGAGGACACGCACGGAAGGACAAAGAAAATAACACTACAGATATTATAACTGAAAGAGGGAAAAAAGTCAATGGTAAAATTTAATTCGACTGTATGCCCGGTGTGCGGAACACGGTCAGAAGACGGTTTAGGATCATTAAGCTGTGTTTGCGATGCCTGTTATGACAATTTGCGGCAAGATTTTATACAAGCATTTGAGACGGTTCTTTCAACCTATTCCTTCAACTCCGATGAACTTGAGGTTATTAAATTCATGATATTTGAATCCAAAGACCTGATTCCTGACATGGAGGAGGCCATCGAAAAGGCAATAAAGGAGCAATAGGAATTAGAAGAAGCAAGGCGGGTGCTTGAAAATGCAGTGTGAACAGAATTACGAATTTATTTCGGATTATGAATTTCCGGAAGTAATATTCGGACACCCAAGCGAAGAAAATTATTTTCAGGAGGACGAAGAAAATGACGCTTTACGAAATCAACAAACAAATGGAGGAGCTGCTTTCGATGATTATCGACCCGGACACCGGAGAAATCACCGATCCGGAGGCTTTGGCCGATATTCAGATGAAGCGTGAGGACAAGCTTGAGGCTATCGCTCTTGTTATCAAGAACAATGTGGCCGAAGCGGCGCTCATCAGAGCGGAGGAAAATGAGCTTGCCAAAAGAAGGCACAGGCACGAAAAAACGGCCGAAAGGCTTAAGAAAGTGCTGGAAAATGAGCTTGCGGGACAAGCCTTTGAAACGGCAAAATGTAGCTGCTCATTCAGAAGGTCGACCGGCGTTGTAATTGACACGGCGGCATTTAACGAATGGGCAAAACGGCACAAGGAATATGTTATTCCTAAAGACCCTGTTCCCGACAAAACGGCCATTAAGGCGGCGCTTGTAGCCGGAAATAAAATACCCTGCGCCGAGCTTGAGGAACGGCTGAACATGACGGTTAATTAAGGAGTGGAGAAGAATGAGCAAAGAAGAAAACATGGAGCTGTATAATGCTCTCCGTTCTGTCCCTGTAAATGCACAAAGGAAGATAGCGGCAGGTCGGCTTAAAGGTTTTACCAACATAAATACGATGTGGCGTATTAAGGCTCTGACCGAGCAGTTCGGCCCCTGCGGAATAGGGTGGAAAACGGTAACCACCAAGGAATGGCTCGAGCAGGGCGCCGACGGGGCTGTCACGGCACACTGTAACCTTAACCTGTTTATTCGTGTTGACGGAGAATGGAGTGACGCAATAGAAGGTTGCGGCGGAGCGGCTTATGTAGCGCTTGAGCGGAGCGGAAAATATACATCGGATGAGGCTTTTAAAATGGCGCGGTCGGACGCGTTGTCTTACGCCTGTAAAAACATAGGTGTTGCGGCAGATATATATTTTGAAGAAGATGCCGACAACAAGTATACCGATCGCAACACCGAAACACCTCCCACACCGAAACAACCTGCACCGGCTGCTCCTATTACTGTTCCCTGTGCTATGTGCGGAAAGCCCATCGGTGAAGATTTCGCAAGAAAGTCAAAACAAAAGTACGGCGTGGCCGTATGCTCGGGCGAATGCCTGGCAGGCTGGCAGGTGGCCCACGGAGTAACCAATGGATAAGTTGTCTTTCACCGCTGCCAAATGGCAGACCGACAGCGCCGGAGAATGGCTTATGGTGAATGTTAAGAACGGTCAGGCAAAGGAGCTTTGTCAGAAGCTCTTAAAAGATAAAAAATATGACCTGACCGTCAAGCAACACCGGGAGCACAGAAGCATTGACGCCAACGCATACGCCTGGACGCTTATAGACAAGCTGTCGGCGGCTCTGCACAAGAAGAAAAGCGAGATTTACCGAGAGACGATAAAGAACATAGGCGGGGTGTCCGAAAGCTTATGCCTGCCCACGGCGGCCGCTGTACGCCTTGCCGAGAGCTGGGACGACGGAAGTCATCTCGGCCGACAGGCAATTATGGAGGACGCTATATTTGAGGGATGTTCAAACCTTACGCTTTTCTTTGGATCTTCGGAATACGACACAAAGCAGATGAGCGCTTTAATTGACAGCATTATTGAAGATTGTAAGGCGGTGGGGATCGAGACTCTGCCGCCCGAAAAACTGGCAATATTGAAAGAAGAATGGAGGTAAACATTATGACCGAAAACGCAAAAAGGCTGCTTAATTTCGTCGGTGTGGGCGAACAAAACGCCGTATCGGCAAGAAAAATACAATCGGCGCTGGGCTTTTCTCCCCGGGTTATACGAGCACTTAAAAACGAGACGCGGGAAGGCTCTGACCCGCTTAAAATGATTATTTCATCAAACAAGGGTTATTTTCTTGCCGAAAACGAACACGAGCTTGAACGGTATGCGTGCAAAGAATTTGCAAGGGCAAGAGAGAACCGGGAGAACGCCCGTTCGGCGATCACAGCGAAGTATAAGCTTGCTGTGTGTCCGAAGGCCGAAAGGGGGTAAGGTAATTGGCTCGTCCCATGAAGGACGGGGTTATGTATTTCCCTTTTGATACGGATTTTTTCCAAGACGATAAAATCCGTATGGTAAAGGCCGAGTTCGGGATTAAATCGGTTACTGTTATTTTATACATCTTATGCGAGATATATCGAAAAAACGGATACTTCATTAAGTGGGACAAACAAGCTTGCCTCCTGATGTCGGACGGTATCGGAGGCGGGACAAGTCCCGAATACATAAGCGAAGTAGTACACGGGTGTATCAGATGTTCCTTTTTTGACAAAGGAGTGTTTGAAGCGTTTGGAGTACTGACCTCTGCGGGTATTCAGCGCCGATATATCAGAATGCTTAACAAGCGCTCTTCAATACAACTCATTGAAGAATACTGGCTTATTGATTTT
>CABMOR010000150.1 GCA_902388225.1 uncultured Oscillospiraceae bacterium
AAATCTCGGCGCCCACTCCGCAGGTGCGGTGAGCCTCGTGAACCACAACACAGCGTCCGGTCTTTTTGACCGAGCTTGAAAGCAGATCGATGTCCAGCGGAACCAAGGTACGGGGGTCGATTACCTCGCACTCGATACCCTCTTTTGCCAGCTCCTCGGCGGCGTCAAGAGACTTTTTAACATAGGTGTGGGTAGCGATTATGGTGCAGTCTTTACCCTCACGGAAAACCCTTCCCTTACCCCAAGGTATCATAAATTCGGGATCGTCGGGAACCTCGGATTTCTGGGTGTAAAGAGCCTTGTGCTCGATCATGATGGTGGGGTTGTCGTCGCGAATGGCGGCACGGAGAAGTCCCGCGGCGTCCTCGGCGGTGGAAGGCATGGCAACCTTCAGACCGGGGAAGTGCATGAAAAGGGTCTCAAGGCTTTGGGAATGGGTGGCGGCGTTTCCGCGGCCAACGCCCTGCTGGCCTCTTATGACCAGCGGAACCTTAGCCTTTCCGCCGAAAATATATCTTGTTTTTGCAACCTGATTTATGATTGAATCGGCCGCTACAAGGGAAAAGTCCATATACATAAGCTCGACAATGGGGCGCATGCCTGCACAGGCGGCACCCAGTCCGGCGCTTATAAATCCGGCCTCGGAAATGGGGGTGTTGCGAACCCTTTCGGTACCGAATTCATCGGCAAGACCGCGGGTGGCACCGAAAATGCCTCCGAGAACCTCAATGTCCTCACCCATTACAAAAACCTTTTCGTCACGACGCATCTCTTCGGCCGTGACATCTCTTATGGCCTGAACGTAACTTTTCTTGCTCATTATGCGTCATCCTCCTCACAAAAAACTCCCTCAAGAACAGTATTTGGATCGGGTTCGGGGCTGGCAAGGGCGAAATCCACAGCCTTTGCGATGGCGTCGGCGGCATCCTGCTCGATTTTGTCAAGCTCGCCGGCGTCTACACCGTCGGCCTCCAGCACCTTACGCAGTCTCTCGATGGGATCTTTTTTCTTCCATTCCTCCACCTCTTCGCGGGTGCGGTAGGGGGTGGGGTCGCCGGTCCAGTGACCGTAAATACGGTAGGTCTTACATTCAATAAGGGTGGGTCCTTCACCTTTTCTTGCCCGGTCAATAGCCTTTTTGGCGGCCTTGGCAATGGCTTCAACATCGTTGCCGTCGACCGTCACGCCGGGAATGTCATAGGCCTTGGCACGGACGGAAATGTCCTCTACGGCCGTGCTCTGCCACTGGGGAACGCTTATGCCGTAGCCGTTGTTTTCACAAACAAAGACCACCGGGAGCTTCCAAACTGCGGCAAGATTGAGAGCTTCGTGGAAGATACCCTCGTTGGTGGCTCCGTCGCCGAAGAAGGAGATGGCAACTCGTCCGTTATTCTGCATTTTGCTGGCAAGAGCGGCGCCTACGGCGATGGGAATTCCTCCGCCGACAATGGCATTGGCGCCGAGGTTTCCCGAATCAACGTCGGCAATGTGCATGGAACCTCCGCGGCCTCTGCAATAGCCGTCCTCACGGCCCATAAGCTCGGCAAGAGCCTTTCCGGGGTCGGCACCCTTTGCAAGGCAGTGACCGTGGCCGCGGTGGGTACTTGCGATGTAGTCATCGGGATTGAGCAGCTCGCAGACCGTGGCCGGAACGGCCTCTTCGCCCACACAAAGGTGAACCGATCCGCGAAGAACATTCTCCTCAAAGAATTTGAGGGCCTGATTTTCAAAATCCCGGATAACATTCATTGTGTAGTAAACATGACACAACTGTTTCTTATCCATAATTTTCATCCCTTTTAAAATTTAATGGTTTTAAGAATTTCCACTATGTGGGTGGTGGTGTCGGCAATATGCGCGCCGGCCTCGCTGAGCACCTTTTCCTTGTTTTGGGCGCTGCCCGAGCCGTCGGCTCCCACTATTGCGCCGGCATGACCCATACTTCTCCCCTTGGGGGCGTTTTTACCTGCGATGCAGGCAACAACCGGCTTTGTAAAGACGCCGGCTTTTATGGCCGCTGCCACCTTTTCCTCCTCGTCGCCGCCGATTTCGCCGATGAGCACAAGGGCCTTGGTTTCGGGGTCGTTTTCAAAGAGGGGAAGAAGCTCGACAAAGGTGGAGCCGGGGATCATATCTCCTCCAACTCCGATACAGGTGCTTTGACCGATACCGGCGTTGGACATCATAAATACCGTTTCATAGCAGTTTGTGGCGCTTCGGGACATTATGCCCACATTTCCGGGAAGGAAGATGCGGTGGGCCATAAATCCGGCCTTGCTCTTACCGGGGGAGATGACTCCGAAGGAGTTGGGGCCGATGACGGTGGCACCGTAGTATTTCCCCACATGATAAACCTCAAGCATGTCCTGAACCGGAACGTGCTCGGCAATGGTTATAACGAGCTTTAGACCGGCTCTGATGGCCTCCATTGCGCTCTGCTTTGTGAATTTTGCGGGAACAAAAATCACCGTTGCGTTTGCTCCGGTCTTCTCAACCGCTTCTTTAACGGTGTTAAATACCGGTACGCCGAGAACCTCCTGGCCGCCCTTTCCCGGGGTGACTCCGGCCACGACATTTGTGCCGTATTCAAGCATTTGCTCGGTGTGGAAGGTGCCCTCACGGCCGGTGATGCCCTGAACGAGCAGTCTTGTGTTTTCATCTACCAGTACGCTCATTAATTTGCACCTCCGTTTACAATTGCGTCAACGCCCGAGATAAGCCCGTCGGCGTATATTACATTGGTAAGATCGTTAATGATTTCCAGACCCTTGTCCTTGTTGGTTCCTTCAAAACGAACGACCACCGGATGGGTAACGCCGTCCTCGGTAACCGCAAGGTGAATTCCGCCGGCAACCTCGTCACAGCGGGTAATTCCGCCGAAAATGTTTATGAAAAGCTGTTTTGCTCCGGGTGTGGAGAAAAGAATTCTCACGGCGTGGCGAATTCTGTCGCTGGTGGCTCCGCCACCCAGGTCGAGAACCGCCGCAACCTTGCGTCCTTTTCTTGCAAGGTGGTCGATACATGACATGAGCATGCCCGAACCGTTACTCATGACCACCACATCACCTTCGGGATCGCAGGGTATGTAGAGGAAATTGAAGCTGTCGGCTTCCTTAACAAGCTTCTCGGTCATGCTCTCCTTCTTAAGCTCCATGAGATCGGGCTGGAAGGCGACGCCGCTGTCATCGATGACAACCTTGGCGTCAACCGCTACGAGATTGCCCTCGTCGTTGACAACAAGGGGATTGATTTCGGTCAGGGTGCAGTAGCGTTTTTTGCAAAGGGCATAAAGCTGACCGATGATTTTGGAAAGCTGTTTTGCCTGAGCAAAGGAAAGTCCGGCCTTGCTTCCGAGATAGTAACCGTCTTCGGGAAGATAACCGAGAAGGGGATCTATGGGCATCTTGAAAATCTTTTCGGGAGCGGTTTTGGCAGTCTGTTCGATGTCCATACCTCCGCAGGGAGAAAAAATGATAATATGATGCTTGGTGTTGCGGTCGAGCATGACCGACAGATACATTTCGTCCTTTATCTCGACCTTTTTGACCACCATGAGCTTTTTGACTATGTGTCCTTTGATGTCCATGCCGAGAATGTTTTTGGCGTGGGAGATGGCCTCCTCACGGGTGTCGGCAAGCTTAACGCCGCCCAGCTTTCCGCGTCCGCCGGTCTCGACCTGAGCCTTGATAACGGCGGGGAGCGGAATTTCCATTTGCTCCAGTTCCTCTATGGAATCAACCGTAAAACCGGTGGCAACCGGAAGACCCGCTTCGGCAAAAAGATCTCGGGCTTTATATTCCAT